>JBBQSE010000240.1:0-12099 GCA_038214195.1 Planctomycetales bacterium | reverse complement strand
GTTGGATACTCAGGAACACGCTGGAAAGAAAATTCTCTGTGATATCCCGAAATGCAATGCCGAGTGCCAAACCCACCAGTCCCGTACCTCCCACCACTGTCAGGGCCAGTCGGGCGAGTCCGGCAACCTGCAAAATGATGTAGACGCCGATCAGAAAAAACAGGAACCCGCCAAACCTCGCCAAAACATCCCGCAACAACGGACTGGCGATCTGTTTCTGCATGGACCATCGCAAAACCCGAGTGCTGAACATTGCGGCGATCCAGGCCAAAATGAGTGTGAGGAATCCAAACACGAAGAGTGGCGATGCCCCCAGAAATCCACGCCATAGGTCCTGCAGACCGACGATTGTTGCACTGAAGTCCCAGGGCGACGGCGGTAAAACCTCGAGGCCATTAAACACGGCAACAACATCCTCAACTTTTCCGGAAGTTGTTCCGGCCCATTCCTTCAGTCGATCGGTCTTGGCCCGCCCCTTGAGAAAGACGACGCCTTGCTTAACAGTGACTGCCGCGTCTGTGTATTCGCCGGTCGCTTCGAGAATCTTCTCGATTCGTTGACGGATATCGTCGTCCCGAGCCAATGGCTGAACGGTCACAGGGCCAGCGGGTGCCGAAGGCGTATTGACAGTGGCGGCAGGAGCAACAGCGTCATCTTTCTTTCCGGCCGGGGCATCTTGCGCAGATACAGCCGTTACTGCCCAGAATAAAAATCCCCAAAGTACGACCACTACCCAATTGAATCGCCCAATAGTTCGCCGACCGCGACATAACGTCACGCACAGTTTCCTCTGAGGCTTCCTGCTGTAAGGGCCACGTATCAAAGCGTTATGATCGCTCGATAGACAACAGTCGATATGAAGTGAGCGAACGTTCCCTAATCGATCCCGGGTTCAAGTTCCAGTGCTTTGTCGTGATCCGCCTTTGCTTTATCCTTGTCTCCGATGGCGGCGTAAGCTCGGCCACGCATCAGGTAGGCCTTCGCGAATTTGGGATTCAACTCAATGGCCTTGTTGAAGTCTTCGACGGCTGGATCCAGATCACTTCCATGTGAAAGAATGTCGAAACCTCGAGCGTACCAGGCATCCGGATTCTTTGGATCAGCCTGAATGGCCTTGTCAAAGTCTGTGATCACTTCTTTTTTGAGGTTGGGATCAACCTGCGTCATCTTGTCGTAGTCTTTTTGGTCGTCGGCTTCAGTTACAGTTGTCTCACTTGATTCCGCCCGCTTTTCATTGCCGAGTGAAATGTCGCTCTCAGATTTCTCTTTGGGACTTTCTGTGCAGCCCATGAACACGACGACGCATAGAAGAAAACCGGGGGGGACACGCATGATGAAATCTCCTCATCTCTGTTTTTGGTGTATTCTTTGATCTGAATTGGATACTCAGGGTCGGTCAGTCCATCGCTGCCGCAGTGTCTCTTAACAGAACGTGAACTGGCATTATTCTCCAGCGGGAACAACAGCGGGAACAGGCGGCTTCAAGTCGCCTCCGCCTGGCAGCACAGACTCGTCCAACGTCACCACGCAGATGACCATTCCGAGCAGCATCAGTACCACCGCGAGCCACAATCGCCAGTCCTTATGGATCTTCCGCTGCGGATGGTTGTGGCTTTGATCGTGATCATTCGGATGTTGATGCCTGCTATGGGTCATAGTTCTAGTTCTTGCGAAAACCTTGTTTGAGGATGTCGATTGGAATGCGATGCGACGCTCGAATGCCTGCTGTACTCTGCACGACGCGCGCCGATTGAGCAATCGTCCTAAAATAATTCTATAAACGGCAAACCGCAGTAGCGCAGGCATTCAGACCGATTAGAGGGTTAAGAACCAATCTCTGCCAATGCTGGCAGATGGAGTGCCTTGATGGTGCAGTATGTTCCATGAAATCTGGCGTGAACTGGTGATTTGTTTTCAAAGGAGCATCGGGACTAATAGTAAGGATATGCTCTCAGAATTCGATTGAATCGATTGGCTCGCTGGAAATCATAAGTCTGTGACTGCTGCGCAATGACTTTCAAAAGTTCTGCAGCCACTTCTTTGACGTCAACTGGCACAACAGAGACCTACCACATTTCTCGTCTGATCAGACCGCAGGCAGGTCTCAACGAAGACTATGAATTTTTTGACTGGCGCGCACCGATCTAAACAGCGGCTTGGCATTGGAATTGAGCGACTGGCTGAAAGATGCCGCGCCCAGCACCGAACTTCGGAAGTGGTTCAGCCACGACCCTGTGAGGTGGAGTGAGTTTCAGCAGCGATACCGAGCCGACCTCGATGAGCGTCCGGATGCGTGGCAGCCGATCCTCGACGCAGCGAAGAAAGGCAAGGTGACGCTGCTGTTCAGTTCGCACGACGCGGAGCACAATAATGTCGTTGCACTGAGGGCGTACCTGGAGAAAAAGTGAAATCACATAGGAAGAAGTAACGAGAGGAATTGAATACCCATGACTCGTACCTTAACGCACGAAGAAGCCCGATCGTACTATGACAAGTTTGGCGCGAAGCAGGATCAACAAGGATTTTATGAGGACGCAGCGCTCGATCTGCTGCTCAAACTGGGCAAGTTTTCTGAAGTCGAAAAAGTTTTGGAATTGGGGTGCGGCACCGGTCGGCTGGCGGCCAGACTTCTTGCTGACCATTTGCCGCCAACCGCCCACTACGTCGCGGTTGACATGAGTTCGACAATGGCGGAGTTGGCAAAACGCCGGCTTGCTCGCTTTGAAAAAAGGCAGGAAGTTCACTTGAGCAACGGCGAGTTTTTTGCTGGCCATGGATGAAAGCAATCCGACGTGCAACAAACGCTTTGCGGCGCTGAACATTCCGCAAAACGTGGAGCACCGCCGCGCCTACCGTGAGATGATTGTGAACACGCCCGATTTGAGCGAGTGCATCAGTGGCGCGATTCTCTACGACGAAACGATCCGGCAGCAAAAACACGACGGCACTCCATTTTCCAAAGCGCTCATCGACGCGGGCATCATCCCCGGCATCAAGGTCGACGCCGGCGCAAAGGAGATGGCCGGCCATCCGGGAGAAAGAATCACCGAAGGCCTGGACGGACTGCGTGAACGCCTGTCGGAGTATTCACGCATGGGGGCTCGCTTCGCCAAGTGGCGAGCGGTGATTACGATCGGAAAAAAGATTCCCAGCCGAGGCTGTATTGAAGCCAATGCTCACGCGCTGGCCCGCTATGCCGCGTTGTGTCAGGAAGTTGGACTCGTTCCCATTGTCGAACCGGAAGTCCTGATGGATGGTGAACATACGCTGGCCAGATGTGCCGAAGTCACCGAAGAAGTTCTGCAAACCGTTTTTAGTCAGCTTTATCGCCAACGAGTTGTGCTGGAGGGCATGCTGCTGAAACCCAATATGATCCTGCCGGGATTGGCATGCCCTGATCAGGAATCTCTGACCGAAGTCGCTGATGTTACTGCCAATTGCCTGTTGCGAACTGCGCCAGCCGCCGTCGCGGGAATTGCGTTTCTGTCGGGCGGTCAGCCGCCTGAATTGGCCTCAGCGCGTTTGAATGCCATCAACTTCCGTTACAAACGAAGAATGCCCTGCCCCGTGACCTTTTCATTCTCCCGCGCCGTCCAGCAACCGGCGCTGGATATCTGGAAGGGCGAGGCAGCAAACGTTGCACGGGCGCAGGCGGCGCTGTTGCACCGCGTGAAATGCAATCGTGCCGCGTGTCAAGGTGAGTATTCTTCCGAAACGGAACGGACAATCGGATGACAGCACTTACCCGGAATAACCCTGTGACCGAAGATAGATCTGTCTACCTGGCCCGACGTCTCCGCAGGTCGGACTGTACCTTCCAATTGTGGCTCGGAATGGGAGTGTTGTCTCAATGAGCAATCCACAGGATCAACTTCCGCAGATTTATCTCGCTCGACACGGGGAAACGACATGGTCCGCCACGCGGCAGCACACCGGACTGACCGATCTGCCGCTGACTGAACGAGGTGAACGCGATGCCCGACATCTAAGTGAGCGGCTCAAGGGTATTAACGTCGCACAAGTCCTGACCAGCCCACTGCAACGCGCTTCGCGAACCTGTGAACTGGCTGGTTTTGGCGACGTGGCAATCGTCGACAAGGATCTTGTCGAGTGGGACTACGGTGACTACGAAGGCAAAAAAACGAGTGAAATCGTCCGATTAAAGCCTGGGTGGGAATTATTTCGCGATGGTTGTCCTGGGGGCGAATCCATCGCGGACGTCGCGGTGCGAGTTGATCGAGTGATTGGCCGATTGCGTGCGATCGACAGCAACGTGCTGCTCTTTTCTCATGGGCATTTCCTGAGCATCTTCGCTGCTCGCTGGCTGCGGCTTGATGCGTCTGCGGGGCGACATTTTTATCTCGACACGGCGGCCCTGAGCATTCTCGGATACCATCACGACATCAATGACCCCGTCATTCGCCTTTGGAATGACTGCCGATAGCAAATCGGGATCAAAAGCGGCGGAAGACATCTGGCCACAGTGAGACGCGATTGACCATGGTAGTGTTGAATAGATTGTTTCTTCGTGGATGACGTAGATGCACCGACCACTATCAATGCACTTGGCACAGTCGCGAGGTCCCTCTGCAGCCGATGGCACGGCAATTGCGAAGCTACTTACTCCATTGCCACATCGCCGTGGCACAGACCCATTTCCCCGTTCATTTTGAGAGATCAGCCCATGCAACTTCTTCACGACTCATTGATACGACTCCTGACCGGCGTGACTGTGCGAGGGACATCGCTCATGTTTGGAAGTACAGACTCACCCAGGGAGTTTGCTGTTAAAATTAATTTCGTTGAACGATCGTCCGGATTTCACAACTGGTCAATTCAATTCTCGACATCTCCTGAGAGTAATAAATCAGCGACACACAACGTTGACGTCGCTGTGCATTGGGTGCATTCCACGCCCGTCATTGTGATCGAAGATCAGGTTGTGCCGGGACTTGGCGAAGTGTCCGGCCGATACGTGATCTACAACCGAGGTTTGTCCGGAGTGTGGAAGTTGGGTGATCACACGGGAACGACAACTGCACTGTTGGAATCGCCTCATAAATCGCCGCACGGGGGTCACTACGTCATCGAACGTTCAGGCGAAACGATGCACGACTGGTGGACGGGATCTGACTGGACAGACGACTCGAACAATGCCAAATGGTATGAACACGAACCATTTGCGGGGTCCACAACCGGTGACGAAGGAGCGCACACCGTGTATTATCCGAATGGAGTCGTGAACAACTGACAATCGCAATGATATCCAGCACCAGAACAAGGGAGATTCAGATGCACGAAGAATGTGTTGTGGCTGTGTATTCGAGCGTTGAGCAGGCGCGAGAGGCTGTTCAGGATTTGTACGATTCCGGCATTCCGGCCACGCAGGTGTCGCTCGTCGTCGCGAAACTGGAAGACTATCCGGATATCGAAAGTGACCTGGAGGCTGGCGAGGACAAGGTCCAGGACGTGATGACCGGTGCTGGCCTTGGAAGCCTGATCGGTATTGCCGCCGGAGCAACCCTGGTGATGTTTGGCGGGGCGATGTTTCTGGTTATCGGCGCATTTGCTGGCCTGCTCACCGGAGGTCTTGTTGGCAGTTTGCTGGGGGCGATGGAAGGCTGGGGCGTACACGGGCATCGTATCCGGCACTATGAAGGACACGTCGATGCCGGACATCCGATTGTTGTGGCTCATGGAGATCCACAGCAGGTCGTCGATGCCCGTAAATTGCTGGAGCAGACCAACTCAATGGAGGTTCATCAGTATGCCACGTCTGATGACGACATGTCACCATCAATCGGGTAATGATAGTGTTGACGAAACTTAATTGATGGGTGTTTTTGAACAAGGACGATTCTGATGCAAATGGGTATGATTGGATTGGGTCGAATGGGGGCCAATATGGTCCGGCGTTTGATGAAGGCTGGCCACGAATGCGTCGTTTACGATCGCAATGCGGAAGCTGTGCAGACGTTGGTTCTGGAAGGTGCCAAGGGCACGGCGACGATCGAAGATTTCGTCGGCATGCTCAAGACACCGCGAGCGGTCTGGCTGATGGTGCCGGCCGGAGTGGTTGATAGTGCGCTCCACGAACTCGTGCCGTATTTGCAGGTGGATGATGTCGTCATTGACGGCGGTAATTCATATTACATCGATGACATTCGTCGAGCCAAAGAATTGCAAGGCAAGCGAATGCACTATCTGGACGTCGGAACCAGCGGCGGAGTCTGGGGACTGGAGCGTGGCTATTGCATGATGATCGGGGGAGATGATGTGGCGGTCAAAAGGCTTGATCCGATCTTCAAAGTGCTTGCTCCAGGCAAAGGTGACATCACACGCACACCAAATGCCGATCAAGTTGGCACGACTGCCGAGCGAGGATATCTGCACTGTGGTCCATCCGGCGCGGGTCACTTCGTCAAGATGGTCCATAATGGCATTGAGTACGGCATTATGGCCGCGTATGCCGAAGGGCTGAATGTACTCAAACATGCCAACGTCGGCAAATCGGACCACGCAACGGATGCGGAGACGACTCCTCTGCGAAATCCGGAGCACTATCAGTACGACATGAATCTCCCGGCGATCACCGAGGTCTGGCGACGGGGAAGTGTGATTGCGTCATGGTTGCTCGACCTGACCGCAAGTGCGCTGGCGAAAGATTCAACGCTCGAACATTTCACTGGTCGCGTCTCCGATTCCGGCGAAGGCCGCTGGACTTTGCTGGCCGCCGTGGAAGAAGGAACGCCGGCACCAGTGCTCAGCGCCGCCCTGTATCAGCGATTCACATCGCGGGGAGAAGATGAATTCGCCGACAAGATTTTGTCCGCGATGCGATTTGAATTTGGTGGTCATGAAGAAAAGAAGGCCACATGAATGACCCCCCTCTTTTGCGTTCAGGCGAGCGGCAGAACAGGAATTGCCATTGGCGAGTCTGCCGCCAGGCAGCCAATTGCGATCAACCATGCTGAAGGATGCAGATCTGGGACAGATCTGCCTACGTGGTCCGACCTGTCCCAGGTCGGATTCCTTCATCGTGGCGATATCAATGGAAAACTTATATCTGCCGCTCGCCTAACGACAACTCAACGACCGATGCTTCGACACTAAAATCCTTGCTGAGACATTCACAATGACAGAGCAACTCGCGCCGGGAGAAGCCTTTGGAGCACCAGGTGTTGATCCACGGTGGACATCCAGCGCGAAGGATGGAATTGGTACAGCATACAGCGGCGATTCCCGCATCTGGTTTACTCTGGGTTACGGCATCATCAACGAAATCTATTTCCCGCATGTTGATACACCGAATACGCGAGATCTGCAGTTACTCATCACCGATGGCAACACCTTCTGCCATGAGGAAAAACGAGATCTCGAACATCTCGTTGAGCGTCCCGATCCGAATGTGCAATTGTACCGCGTGACAAACAGTGATCCTGCGGGACGTTATCGCATCATCAAAGTGAAAAATTTATCGAACAGTGGAAGCGGTCCACAACCCACTCCAGCAATGCCGGTTTGGTTGTCGGAGATTTGAACGACGCAACAGCCTCTCTTGTGCGACTCAGTCACTGCGTTCTGCTCACTCATGAAGATAAGACATTTGCAGGAGCTACGGTTGCGTCAATGAGCATACCGTGGGGCAATACCAAAGACGATTCTGACGCTGGCGGTTATCATCTGATTTGGGCACGCGATATGGTGCAGAGTATGACCGCGCTGATGGCGTGTGGTGAATTCGCATCTCCATTGCGTGCTCTGATCTGGATGACATGTGTGCAGCAGGAAGACGGCGGGATGCCTCAGAACTGTCAAATTGACGGCAAACCTTACTGGAACGGTCTGCAGCTCGATGAAGTTGCGGCTCCCGTAATTCTCGCCTGGCGGCTGCAGCAAGCGAGAGCATTGCAACAGTTCGATCCCTGGATGGTTGTCAGTCGGGCCGCACGCTGCCTGATTCAGCACGGTCCCGTGACTGCCCAGGAGCGCTGGGAAGAGAACAGTGGCTATTCGCCATCAACCCTGGCTGCCGAAATCGCCGCTCTGGTGTGCGCCGCGGATTTCGCGACGGAAAGACATGACGCGGCAACTGCCGAAGTTCTGCTGGACTATGCAGACTGGCTGGTGGCGTCTCTGGATTCATGGACCGTGACAACGTGCGGAGAACTTATGCCTGGGAAACCTCGGCATTTTATTCGCATCACGCCCGCGTTGCCGAAGCCCGGTGTCTTTGATGCGGATCCGGATTCTGCAATCATTGATGTCAAGAACGGGGGAGGGACTCATGCGGCGAGAAATGTCGTGGATGGCGGATTCCTGCAACTTGTACGCTACGGAATCCGCGCGGCGGATGATTCAGTCATCGTGGATTCAGTGGCCGTGATCGATCATGTTTTGAAACACGATTTGCCGCAGGGTCCCTGCTGGCGGCGATACAATTGTGATGGATATGGCGAATACCCCAGTGGCCACGCATTCGATGGTGCGGGCGAAGGTCGCTGTTGGCCGCTGCTGACAGGCGAACGCGGCCATTACGAAATTGCGGCCGGAAGAGATCCCCAGCCGTATATCAAAGCCATGGAAGGCTTTGCCAGCGCTACTGGACTTTTGCCGGAGCAGCTGTGGGATGCCGCTGACGTGCCGGAAGCGGAACTCAAATTCGGTGAGCCTACTGGATCCGCCATGCCACTCTGCTGGGCTCATGCGGAATACATCTTGCTGGTTCATAGTGCTCAGGAAAAAATTCCTCGGGGCCGTGTTCAACCGATCTACGAGCGTTATGTCGTGCAAAAGACAATTAACAAGATGGCATTCTGGACGTTCGCCCACCAGCCAGCGCGAATCAAAACGGGGAAGCAGCTTCGCATTATTTTGCAAGTTCCTGCGTTGGTTCACTGGTCAAATAACAATTGGGAGGATGCCCACGATGTGCAGACGCAGCCATCTGCTCTGGATCTTTACTTTGCAGATCTGCCGACGGACAACCTGCCTGAAAAATCAGAGATCCTGTTTACGTTTCGCTGGCCTCAGACGGACCATTGGGAAGGGCGGGATTTTTCAGTCGGCGTTGAAATGTCCGAAGGGTGATCAGTGGTTAAGCCTCTGGTTGCAATGCCAGAAAACTGAAAACACTTCCGCACGGCTGCCGCCTGGGAGACAACTCTCACGCCTTTTTGGGGGGGTTTCGCTTGTGGGAGAATCCCGCAAAAGTATGATGTCGCCATGAAGCAATTTACTGACCTGGTGTTACTCCTGATGTTTGCTTCGCTGGTGTACATGCCGCTGGTGTTGCCGCTGATGTTGCCCGGAGTTTCAGTCAACTCCATGGGCATCGCGCAGTCGCTGCTCGTAACAATGATCCTGCCCCTGAGTATCGGACTGTGCATTAAAGCGCGCCGTGAATCCCTGGCTGTGCGGCTGCGTCCCATTTTTTCACAGCCTCGGAGCGAGGCACGCAGAGTGATGGGCTTTGGTGCCGCCGCGCGCAACATTCCCGCAGCTCTGCTTGTTGCTCGCGAGAACTTTGTCGATCCCAAAGTCATGATCATGGTGATCGTCGTTGCGCTGCTGTCGCTGATCGTGCCGGCTCCGCTGACAATTGTGTTTGCCCAAGGAAACCGAGCATAAACTCACCCATGATGATTTGCTGTCGATTCAAATCTTGGTCTTTGCGTTCGTTATGAGTGGTTTTGTATTTTCTGACTTGTAGAATCATCGTCACATTAAAGACCGGGTCACCTCTTACTCGCGGTTTTGGAGTAATTGCAATATGACGACTGAAGGACGGCGTTTACAAGAGGTGCAAGACGGAAAAGCTGCCTGGAAGAAGTGGGGGCCATATCTCAGTGAGCGGCAATGGGGAACGGTCCGCGAAGATTACAGTGAAGGCGGCAATGCCTGGGACTACTTCAGCCACGATCAGGCGCGGTCACGAGCCTACCACTGGGGCGAAGACGGACTGGGTGGCATCTCGGACAACAAGCAACTGCTGTGCTTCGCGCTGGCCCTGTGGAACGGCAAAGATGCGATTCTCAAAGAGCGTTTGTTCGGGCTCACCAACAGTGAGGGAAATCACGGTGAAGACGTAAAGGAGTATTACTTCTACCTTGATTCTACGCCGACGCATTCGTTCATGAAGTATCTCTACAAGTATCCGCAGGCGGAGTACCCTTACGGCCAGATCGTCCAGGCGAATCGTGATCGCGGCAAGCTGGACATGGAGTACGAATTGCTCGATACCGGAGTCTTCAACGACGATCGCTACTTCGATGTTTTTGTCGAGTACGCAAAGGCCGGGCCGGAAGATGTTTTGATCGAGATTACGGTGGCAAATCGCGGGCCGGAAGCGGCGACGCTGCAAGTGCTGCCGACGTTGTGGTTTCGCAATACCTGGTCCTGGGGCGGCAATAGCGAAAAACCGACGCTGGAGTGCGCAGCGCAGACCGATTCACTGGCCATCGTCTCCGCGACGCATCCTAAGCTGGGGCAGAGATTTTTTTACTGCGAGGATGCGCCAACGTTGTTGTTCACCGAGAACGAATCCAACACGCAACGGCTGTTTGGCTTCCCGAATTCGACGCCATTTGTGAAGGACAGTATTAACAGTTACGTCGTGCATGACCAGAAGGACTCCGTGAATCCGGCATTGGTCGGCACCAAAGTCGCCGCACAGTACGTCATCACAGTTCCAGCCGGGGAATCGAAGACGCTGCGGCTGCGGTTAAGCGAGTTGCAGCCGAGTGCCATGACGCTTCCTCCTGAGGGAGGGCCATTTGGACAGGCGTTTGAAGATGTCATGATCTCGCGGCGGCGCGAAGCGGATGAATTCTACGCGGCACTCACGCCGAAAAAACTGAGCGAGGATGAAGCCCGCGTGATGCGTCAGGCCCTCGCAGGAATGTTATGGTCCAAGCAGTTCTATTACTACGACATCAATAAGTGGCTGGAAGAACGTGGCTGCGATCCGTTCAAGGCCAATCGCAAGCATAGCCCGCGCAATGACAGTTGGCACCACATGTACAACGCCGACATCATCTCGATGCCGGACAAATGGGAATACCCGTGGTATGCAGCGTGGGATCTGGCGTTTCATGTGATTGCACTCACGATGGTCGATCCCGACTTCGGTAAGCAGCAGCTTGGCCTGATGCTGCGTGAGCACTACATGCATCCGAACGGGCAGATCCCGGCCTATGAGTGGAACTTCGGCGACGTCAACCCCCCGGTCCATGCATGGGCGACGATCTTCACGTACCGCCTGGAAAAAGCTCGCACCGGCCAGGGAGACACGAAATGGCTGGAAAAATGCTTCCAGAAACTGCTGATGAATTTCACGTGGTGGGTAAACCGAAAAGATCGCAGCGGAAAGAACGTATTTGAAGGAGGCTTCCTGGGTCTCGATAACATCGGCGTCTTCGATCGGAGTGCTCCACTGCCTACCGGCGGGTATCTCGAACAGGCCGATGGAACCGCGTGGATGGCTCTCTTCTGCCAGAACATGCTTGAAATCGCAGCCGAGTTGGCAGCCGACGACGCGGCCTATGCCGAGATGTCGCTGAAGTTCCTACAACACTTTCTGTGGATCGCTTCGTCAATGATTCATGCGGGCGGTGGCACCGGCATGTGGGATGAAGAAGACGGCTTCTTCTACGACGTATTGCAACTGCCAAACGGCGAGTCGCAACGGCTCAAAGTCCGCTCGATGGTCGGACTGTTGCCGCTTTGCGCGGCAACAGTATTTGAAGGAAAGCTCGTAGCTCAGTATCCTGAAATCATAGATCGCTATCGCAACTTCCTGACCGCGCGACCCGAGTTGGTCGAGTTCATCCATGACTCACGGGTGCCAGGCGTCGCCGACCGTCGGCTCGCGTCGATCCTGAACGAGGAGAAGCTCCGTCGCGTCCTCTCTAAAATGCTGGATGAGGGCGAGTTTCTCAGCGAGTTCGGCATCCGTTCGTTGTCACGCTACCATGAGCAGCACCCTTTCGTCACGCAAGCGGGCGGTCAGGAATATCGAGTCAACTACCTGCCAGCCGAATCAGACAGCGGCATGTTTGGTGGAAACAGCAATTGGCGTGGCCCGATCTGGATGCCGGT
>JBBQSE010000239.1:0-12161 GCA_038214195.1 Planctomycetales bacterium | reverse complement strand
TCCATCGGAAAACAAGCCCACATCCGCGAGTGAGACAGGCTGGCCTGCCCGGATGGACTGAATCATGGCGTCGGAATCAATCATCTGAACACCAATGACTTTAATCTCCGGGCGGACTGCCTTGATGTAGGCCGCGACGCCTGAAATCAAACCCCCGCCTCCAATGGCGACAAATATGGCATGGAGAGGATGCTGGTGCTGCCGGAGGATTTCCATGCCGATTGTCCCCTGACCAGCGATCACGTCCGGATCATCAAATGGGTGGACAAACACATATTGATGACGCTTCTGCAATTCCAAAGCCTGCGCATAGGCGTCGGAATAGCTGTCTCCGTGCAGAATCACATGGCCACCCAACGCGCGGACGGCATCAGACTTCAGTTTTGGAGACGTAACCGGCATAACGATGTGAGCCTGACAACCCAGATGACGGGCACTGAGGGCGACCCCTTGAGCGTGGTTGCCCGCCGAAGAGCAAATGACTCCTCGGGCGAGTTCCGACGGTGAGAGTCGAACCATTTTATTGTATGCCCCCCGCAACTTGAAACTGTGTACAGGCTGCGTGTCTTCACGTTTCAGCCATATCCGATTTTCCATGCGAGCTGATAATTTTTGCGCCGGATCCAGGGGCGATTCGATCGCGACATCATAGACGCGAGCGTTGAGGATCCGCTGTAGATAATCGAGCAGACGTTGATCCATAACTGAGGTTTCTGTTTTAGAATGTCAGCGTTCAGTGTTTGAATGGCGATTCTTCGCGACCCTGTCTCGGAGTTGATGCAGCACGTCTGTTGGACTCAGTCCTGCTTGTGACGCGACGTATTCCAGCGATTTACCGCCGCAGCTTGTGTCGAGTCCCAGTGCCGCAAAGATATGGGCGGTTTCCGGATGGTCGATGATCCAGTCGGGGATGGACGTATCAAGGTCGCATTCCATGAACTCACTTTCGCAAGGTTGTTGATGGTGAGTGTACACGTTAAAAATCGGATCAGTTTGTATTGTTTTCTCGCCGCCAATTCCATTCATCTGAAAAGATCATGTCATGCCCATTCACTATACCGGACTGCCACGTCGATCTTTTCTGATGATGTCATTGGGAGCAACAGCCAGCCTGCTGACCTTTCGATCCGCATTTGCGGACGAGACATCGGGTCTGACGGTCACTTCCAATCCGACGGAACATGTCGCTTTGCTTTCAGACCCGCACATCGCGGCGGACATCACCATGTCGGCTCGCGGTTGCTTCATGGCCTCCAATCTCCTCCGCGTAGTCGCCGACATTCTGGCTCAGCCGACAAAGCCGTCATTTGCACTGATCGATGGTGACTGCGCGTTCAACGTCGGTTTGCCGGAAGATTATGCAACTCTCACGTCGCTGGTAGCGGCATTCCCCGCAGCCCGCATTCCGTTGCATATGACGATGGGCAATCACGACGACCGTTACGTGTACGGTCACACACATTCCTGGAACACGACTCAACGAGACAGCGGCCTGCATCTCATCAACCTGCCGCCGATCGGTTACGTGTTTGACGAAACAAGTCCACTAGGTTGGGTGGATGCCGAACTGTCGGCAATGGGAATGCAGTTAACCCTGCACAGCCTGATCCCAAATCACGCAGAACACATGAAGACCAGAAACCTGACATGGTCATGATGGAAAGTCGTCACGATGTGAAGGCCACGCCATGTACTTTCGTTCGTTGCCCCTTCTTTCTGCGGCGTTAGCGTCTAATTTTACTGTCTCACCTACGCCTTTTAATTCATTCTTGTTGGCAGTAGGCGTTTACGTTTTTGTAGTGATAGAAGCGAGCTTCTTCGTTCCGTATCAATCGTCGTGTTTTGTTCTTGGAAATCGCTATCGGTGCATCGCAATTGCAGGCGGATCTCAACAGCATTGCGATCCCGTCGCGGATCTGTGGAACCGTGATCTCCGGGGGGTTATTGTTTTTCCCCGATGAGCTTCCAGTGTCAGAAACCAAGTCGCCATCGAGGACAAAATCGGATGATCATTCCAGCCTCGCCAGTTGCGAACTTCGCAGTCGGCCAGGCCAGCTTGACTCTTGCCACGCTTGATCGCTTCTTCGACGCGATGCGCCGCCACAGCGACACTTGCGAACTCCGTATTCCAGCGGATCAACTTCGAGATCACGGATCGCCGTATTGCCGGGAGCTGCCAGTAGATAGTGTTCCCCGAGATCGTTCAAATCGGGTCTTCAGCCATTCAGTGGCATCACGATCGACAACAGGATTGTAATGGTCAGACTCACCAGGCCAAGGACGATCAAAAGTGGCGTCCATGTTTTCAGCGCTTCGGCTTCCGTGAGACCGCTCATGCGCGAAAAAATCCAAAATCCGCTGTCGTTCATCCAGGATCCAATACAGGAACCAGCACCAATCGAAGTGGCCAGATAGACCGGATTGAACCCCAGTTTTTCCTTCGTGAGTTCCATCGCCGCCATCATACCGGAAACCGTAATCATTGCGGTTGTGCTGGAGCCCTGAGCGACTTTCAGAACGGCCGCCAGACCGAATCCAAGCAGCAGCGCGATCAGACCGGTGGCACCCGTACCCCCGAACGCTTTTTGGATTGTCGGCGCAACATCGGTTGCCTTCAACATGGCACCGAACGCTCCACCAGCCGCCGTGATCAAAATCACAAGGCCTCCACTTAACAGCGCGTTCTCAACTGCGGCTGTGAAGACTTTGGCATTGGGATGTTTGAGCCGAACCCAGGTCACCATGGATATTGCCATCGACAACAGGAGAGCGAGGCTCGGGTTGCCAAGGATTTCCGTAAATTGCTTGATGTCAACAAGGATCTGCTGCGGGATCTCTTTGTTTGTGAAAGCCTCGACAACCAGTTGCGTAATTGTCAGATGGCGCGACGGCATATCGACCAGCGGGCTCTCTTTGTTTATCAAAGCCCCGACAATCGTATCTCCCGAGATCAGGATAACCGGCAGTAAGACCGGCAACAGAGCTTCTATCAGCGGGACTCGATTGATTTCCTGCTGACGCTTTGCGATCGCTTCGTCTGAACTCTCCTCGTCGGTAAACGTTGGTAGTTTTTCGATGGAAATATTTTTGTCCATCCATTGCGCAACCAGAAACGCAACGAAAGCTGCCGGCGTTGCGACGAGCAGACCCACGGCCATCATCAGTCCCACGGAGATGTTTAGATTGGCAGCCATGGCGAGCGGACCTGGCGTCGGCGGGACCAGCGTGTGCGTGATCGCGCCACCCGCTGCGATTGCACAAACATACATCAGGTAGTTCTTTCGCGTCGTGCGGTAAAGCGAACGAGCAAGCGGTACCAGCAGATAAAATACGGTGTCAAAGAATACCGGTACGGAAAGGATAAATCCGCTGCTCATCAGCGCCAGCGATGCACGCTTCGCTCCCAGCAGCCGCAGAAACGCATGGACGATCCGATCAGCGGCACCACTCAGCATCATCGCTTCACCGATGACAGCAGCAAACGCGATCACCAGTCCGATCTTTCCCGCACTGTCACCGAAGGCCACCGCCACTCGCGAGACCTTTTCCTGAATCGGCCCGGGTGCCAGAAAGCTGACAACCAGCGCCGCAGAAATCAACGCAATAAATGCATTGATACGAAGAAAGATGATCAGTCCGAGGACGATCATAATGCCAATAATCACGATCAAATACGGATGCATCAGGAATGCCGTTCTTGCCGTTGGGTGGTGTGAGGAGCCTGCAGATTTCAGCGAGGAGTGGTGTCCGGGCCTGGGATTGTAGTGGAGGATGTGCAGATGAGCCAATCGATCCAGAGTTGATCGTCACAGATCCGATCACAGAGTGGAACCGAGTCGTTTGCGGACGAATGTACCACAGCGTCGATGGTTAGACTGGTATCTACGGTTTCTCATTTGTAAAACCAGGCCTGCAAGTCTGTGACTGACTTCTTCGGTGATCGGCGGGAATGGAATTTCCTTTGGCGAGTCTGCAAGCCAAGCGGGCCGATTGCCATTGACTATACTGCAAGGATGCAGATCTGAGGACAGATCTGCCTACGTAGTCCGACGTGTCTCACGTCGGATTCCTTCGGTAGAGTTACATATTTGGCAGACTTGTTTCTGCCGCTCGCCTTACAGCGTAGCGGAACTCGGCAGAGTTCGGACAAGAAGTCTCACGACTTCTGCTACGTCGTGAAACCTTTCAGGAACCATCGAAATTGTCTCTCCTCAATCTCAACGAACGTGCCGTTCATTTGACCGCTTTCGCTCGAGCACGCGCTCAAAACCTGCGGATCGCGTTTGAAGAACAGGACCAGACGCTGATTCTGGATTTTGGCGTCAAAACCGAAGGCGGACTGGAAGCAGGTTTGTTGCTGGCGAAGATCTGCCTTTCGAGCATGGCCGATGTCAGCATTGTTCCTGCCGATCCGCGACTGGCTGACGTGCCGCAGATTTTTGTCCGCACTGATCACCCGGTCGCAGCGTGTTTGATGAGTCAATACGCGGGCTGGAAGATCGCGTCCGATGACTACTTTGCGATGGGCTCCGGACCGATTCGTGCCGTCGTCCGCAAGGAAGACATTTTTCAACATCTGCCGGAAACTGAAGACGGTCAGGTCGCCGTCGGTGTGCTCGAGTCAGGCTCACTGCCGACTTCATCTGCCATTGAACAAATTCGCGCCGCGTTGCCTGAGACCTGTCGCCTGACACTGGCGGTTGCTCCGACGGCGTCGCAGGCAGGCAATATTCAGGTCGTTGCACGTTCGGTTGAAACGGCGCTGCATAAACTCCACGAACTGCAGTTTCCGCTCGACAACATCATTAGCGGCACGGGAGTTGCGCCACTACCTCCGGTCGCAAAAAACGATCTTCACGGCATTGGACGGACGAACGATTCGATTCTGTACGGAGCCACTGTCAACCTGTGGGTGCGTTGCGAAGACGACTCCATCACAAGCATCGGCCCTCGTGTCCCATCAAATTCGTCGGCGTCTCACGGACAGACATTCTTATCGCTGTTCAAAGCCGCAAACCACGATTTCTATGCGTTGGATCCGGCACTCTTCAGTCCTGCCGTGGTTGTTTTCCACAATCTCAAGACAGGACGATCATTCCGGTACGGCGCACATCTTCCGGAACTGCTCCGGGAATCATTTGGAATGAATGAGTCCACATGAGAATCGGAGTCTTCGGAAACCAGGACAGCTGGTACGTCAACGAACTCTGTCACGTCGGCGCGGAGCGTGGGCACGTCATGCATCCGCTGCTGTTCGACCAGTTCGTGGCGAATGTGCGGACGAATGATGTGCGGTTTTGCTGCGGCGAGGTTGATCTGTTGAGTTTGGATGTCGTGCTGATTCGCACAATGCCGCCGGGATCGCTCGAACAGGTCGTGGCGCGAATGGACATGCTTGCCGGACTGGAAGCTCGCGGCGTCCGGATCATCAACCCACCACGCGCGCTGGAGTGCGCCGTTGACAAGTATTTGACAACACAACGGCTGGCGCTGGCCGGGCTGCCCGTTCCCGATACGATCGTCTGCGAAAACTCCGACATGGCGCTGGAAGCGTTCGAGTCATTGGGCCGCGACGTGGTCGTCAAGCCACTGTTTGGAGCCGAAGGCCGCGGCATCATGCGAGTTTCCGATCCGGAACTCGCGCTGCGTGCATTCCGAACTCTTGAACGGCTCGGTGCCGTTTTGTATCTGCAAAGTTTTGTCGCTGGCCCGGGCTTTGATCTTCGCATCCTGCTGCTGGATGAAAAGCTTGTGGGCGCGATGAAGCGCATTCCAAAACCCGGTGACTTTCGCGCCAACATTTCCCAACAGGGAACAGGTGTGGTCCACGAACCGACCGAGCGTGAACTGGAACTGGCTCGTCAGGCAGCCGTTGTCACTGGCAGCCTGTTTGCCGGAGTCGATCTGATGTACAACTCGGACGGAGATCCACTTCTGATTGAAGTGAATGCCGTTCCCGGCTGGAAGGGCTTGCAACGGACGTGTGGAATTGATGTGCCTTCCCGTCTTTTCGATTGGATTGAGCCTTGAGCCGTTTATTGTTGCCTTCTCAGCCGGAACGCGCTAGCGTCCGGTTCAGTAAGGCGAGCGGAAGAAACCGGATTACCAGGGATATCGCGTCGCCGAAGGAATCCGACCTGAGACAGGTCGGACTACGTAGGCAGATCTGTCCTCAGATCTGCTTCCTTTGGCGTGATTCAGTCGCACGGGTCCGCCCGCCTAAGAACCGTGAGCTAGCGCTCTGCGGCTGATTCAGTAACGGCACTTTTTGACCGCTCGAAGCTGACTCCTTTTTCAACCAACGCTCATTCACTGACCAATTTCCTCGCACCCAGGCTCGTCGATCGACATGAACACAGAATCCATCATCGCTGCTCTGCAATCAGCATTGCCTTCCGTTGTGCGCTGGAGCGGTGCGGTCGCGAAGAGACTGCGGCAGTTCAATATCGCCGTGGATGGCAAACATTCCGGCAACGCTAACACCGACGCACTAACGTTGGCCGATCTATCCGTTCAGGAACTTCTTGTCGCCGCGCTGCGCGACGCAGATCCGGTCTTGCGGACATGTCGAATTGAAGGGGAAGAGTCCACGGGTGACATGGCTCTTTTCGACTCAGAAAGCCGCCTGGCGATTTCGATCGATCCGATCGATGGTACGAAACAGTACCGCGACAAGACTGGCAACGGCTATTCGATCATCGTGCATCTGCACGACGATTCCAAGCCGCACTATTCTCTGGTGTACGCACCCGAGATGGGAGAACACGGAACGTGGGTCGAAGTCACGGCCGATCGGATCGTTTGTGGTCCTGATGATCCGTCTCGGACCGCTCGCGCCGTGCTGGATTCGCTGCCCGATCTTCGTTCACGGCGAAGCGATCCCGGAGCAGGAATCTACCTCATTGGTTTTCAGCAGCGAGACACGCAGCGGGCGCGTGAAGTGGACGGGTTGAGCGTTCATGGTCGAAAACTGCAGGGCCGCACGTCGGATGAAATGCCGGGCAGCATTTATCCGTTCATGGCGACCGGAGAATACATCGGTACGCTGATCCACTCACCGAACATCTACGACTTTCCGGTCTCCATGCACATCGCCCGCGTGCGTGGCGGCGATGCGGTTTGGGTTCACAACCGCGAACCGGTTCACTATCGAAATCTTTGGATGGACACCCGCGCAGGAATGCTGCGTTATCCCGGAATCGTCGCCTGCAGCGAAGACGCCGATGTGATTGACGAGCTTTGCAAGTTGTCGAAAGACTGGAGTCAGGTGCGGTACGAGGACTGAGTCAGCAACGCAACATGAACCCTGGAACCGCGAGGCTGACCAGGATTGAGTGGCAAAAAATGGTGTTTCAAACCACGGAGATCGCGGGGGAATAGCGTTTGATTCATCCGTGTTATCCGTGTTATCCGTGGCCAACTGTCTTCGCCTTGAGGCCGATTTTATGAATCGAATTCTGTTCTTGTTGCTTCCGCTGGCCCTGACGACCAGTGTCCACGCTCAAGTCGCCGACTGGGCCGACAAGGGCCTTGAAGTTCGCGACGGTCTGCTGCTTTGGCTGGATGCATCGCGCGTCAATGACGCTCGCACGACTTCTGGCGTGGCAGAACTGTCGTCAGCTGATGCTGTGGATCATTGGCCCTCCGCAGCCGGAGCGCAGCCGAATGCAAGTCAAGCCAATAAAGCCGCTCAACCGAAACTGATCAATGTCGGTGATTCCTGGGTGCTGCGATTTGATGGTGACGATGACCATCTTCGAATTCTGGATATGGGCAGCGTGTTGAATTCAGCAACGATTTTCGTTGTCGCAGCGCCGCATTCGAATCGCGGCGATTTTCGAGGTTTTTTCGCGGCAAATGCTCAGGACCGACGGGATTATGAATCCGGTTTTACGATCGATTTGGGACCGGGACCGACGCAGAATTTTGCTCAGCTCAATATCGAAGGTGCTGGCTTTGGCGGAGCCCTCGATCTACTGAAGACAGTTAGTGACTTTGGCACACTGCACACGATCGAAACGGTGATCGATTCGGAGGCGAAGCAGGTACGACTCAGCGTCAATGGCGAGATACAGGACTCGCGTGCGTTTACTCCAACCGACTTGTCATTTGATCAACTGACAATCGGAGCTCGATTTGTAACAAACGGCCCGGGGCCACAGGCAATGCATGGTCCACTGCACGGAGACATTGCGGAAATCCTTGTCTTCAATCGTGTCCTGAACGAAGAAGAAACGAAATCCGTACGCCAGTACCTACAGACTAAATATGCGAAGCTGGCGGAAGACTTGCCGAAGGAACTGAAGCTGAGCGTTTCGGCGGGCGTCCCATTGGTCAATGTAGAAAACCCGCCTGCCGTCCAAATGCTCGTGCCGGGTTTTGAAGTTCGCGAAGTCCCGGTCGAGCTGTCGAATGTCAACAATGTCCGTTACCGTTCCGACGGTAAACTCGTGACGCTCGGCTACAACGGCGACATTCATCTGCTGAGTGACACGGATGGCGACGGAATTGAGGACAAGGCTGAACTCTTCTGGAAAAACGAAGGCAGCATCCGCGGTCCGATTGGAATGCAATTGACTCCGCCAGGTTATGCGAAGGGCACGGGTGTGTTTGTGCCGAGCAAAGGCAAAGTGTCTTTGATCGTCGATAAAAATGGCGACGACAAAGCGGACGACGAAATCATTGTGGCCCAGGGCTGGAAAGAAATCTTTACGACGGTTGATGCGCTGGGCATCGCGATGGACGACGACAATAACATCTACTTTGGTCTTGGTGTGGCGAACTTCGCGGACGCCTATCAGATCGACAAGGAAGGCAAGGCCGCCTACGACATCCATGCCGACAACGGTACGATTCAAAAAGTGTCGGCGGACTTCAGCAAACGCGAGACGGTTTGCACTGGAATTCGGTACCCGGTTGCGCTCGCGTTCAATCGAGAAGGCGATTTGTTCTGCACCGAACAGGAAGGTGCAACCTGGCTGCCCAACGGTAATCCGCTCGACGAACTGCTGCACATCCCGCTGGATGGCATCGGCCCGAATGGAGAATCCGGCACGAAGCGCCACTACGGTTTTCCCCCGCGCCATCCGCGTCACAATCCGGACGTCATTGATGAACCCTCCACGTTCGACTATTCCCCGCAGCATCAATCGACCTGTGGCATGGTGTTTAACGAATCGGTCAACGGCGGCCCAGTCTTTGGTCCTGCTGCATGGGCCGGAGACGCCATCGTTTGCGGTGAATCACGGGGGAAACTCTGGCGCACGAAACTGATGAAGACCGAATCTGGTTATGTGGCAAATTCGCAATTGTTGGCATGTCTGCAGATGCTCACGGTTGATGCCTGCGTCGCGCCGAACGGCGATCTGGTCGTCGCCTGTCACAGCGGTCCGCCAGACTGGGGAACAGGACCGACCGGGATCGGCAAGTTGTTTCGGATTCACATGTCTGAGCCCAATGCTGCTCGGCCTGTCGCCACATGGGCGGAAAGTTCGCAGGAGATTCGCATCGCGTTTGACCAGCCGCTCGATGCGACCCAATTCCACGGACTGACGGAGCGGATCAGGATCGAATACGGCGAACATGTTCGAGCCGGGGATCGGTTCGAGAATTTGATGCCGCCCTATGCCGCAGTTCAGGCTCAGCTTATCCAGCCGCGTTTTGAGTTACCGGTGACAGGCACGGCGATCACCAGTGACATGCGCACGCTGATTATTAACACGGCCCCAATGCGGGCCAATGTGCATTATGCGGTGACTGTTCCGATGGGTTCGCACGGACAAGACGGCGGCCCGGACGTCGCGAGAAAGTCAATACCGCAACGCCCGGAACTTGATGTCGATTTTTCACTTCAAGGCGTGTATGCCTATTGGAATCCCTCTGGCTACATCGGGCAACCTGCCTGGCATGGCTGGTTGCCTCATCTGGATCTCAGCGTCAGCAAGACGATGCTCGCTGAAAGTACCCAGCACGAAGCACTTTGGCCATTGCTGGAACAGCGTGGCCATCTAACGCTAATGACAAACATCGATCTGCACAACATTCTTCGCCCCGCCATTCAGCCAGGGGCGGTGATTGACTACGAATGGCCCGTCGAGCAAGTAACCGCGACGTTCGCAGGCAACGCTTCTGTTTCGGTTGAAATGATGATTTTCACTCCGGCACGTGAGCCACAGCCCACATTTCAGCCGGAATATGGCCACCCCAGTGCTGATCGATTTGTGATGGCATACACGGCTTCGGTGGATCTCAGGAATCCCATGGAGGTTGGCGTTAGCATCGAAACAGGCACAGGTGCGATTCCTCAACTGACCGTCTCTGTCCACACGAACGAAGATGCGTCGGAACGACCGCTGCCTCTTCACCGACTCGTCTTGCGATGGGCATCGACCAAAACCGCACCGGAAGCCGCGACGACTGTGATCACAAGAATCCGGCAACTGGACGGTGGCAGCTGGTCCCGAGGCCGAAAAATATTTCGCAGCGAAGCAGCCGGATGCTTCAAATGCCATTCCGTCGGCGGCGGTGGAGCAAAACTCGGCCCCGACCTCGTGAATCTCGTCCACAGAGATTATGCGTCCGTGTTACGCGACGTTCAAAACCCCAGCTTCGCGATCAACCCGGATTACATCGGCCACGTGATCGCGCTGAACGACGGTCGAGTTCTCACCGGCGTCCTGCAGACGGATGACGATCAGTTACTGCTGGGCGACGAGAAGGGAACTATCACAAAACTGGCCCGCTCGGACATCGAATCGATGGCACCGTCAAAAGTTTCTGTGATGCCAGCCGGGATCGCAGAAAAACTCAACACCGACCAAATGAAGGACCTGCTCACCTACCTGATGACGCCGCCGCCACACATGCCGCTCGATTCTCCTCTGACGGCACCACCGTTGAGGACTCAAGCGGAAGTCGCGGCCGCACTCGCTGGATCGCAGCCGTTGCCAGAATCACTCCGCGCGCTGAATCTCGTGCTGGTGGATGGCACGAAGGATCACGGACCAGGGGAACATGATTATCCTGCATGGAAATCCGCATGGACCGAACTCTTGTCCGGGGCGGACAACATCACGGTTACAACTGCCGAAGAATTTCCGAGTGATGAACAACTTGCTGCGGCTGACGTCGTGATCTTCTTTCAAAAAGGCAGCTTTGCCGATCAACGACCGGAGAAACTGGATTCGTTTCTGGCACGCGGTGGCGGAGCGGTCTACATTCACTGGGCGGTGAACGGTAACGATCAGGTGCAGGAGTTCGCTAAACGCATTGGTTACGCCTCATGGGGCGGCAAAATCGCCTTCCGCCACGGGCCGCTCACACTGGACATCCACAACACCGATCATCCGATCGTGCGCAACTTCGATCAGATTCAGCTCTACGACGAAAGCTACTGGAAACTCACCGGTGATCCAGGCAACGTCACGCTCCTCGCGACGAGCACCGAAGACAGCATGGCCACACCACAAATGTGGACCACCGAACACGGCCCCGGCCGCGTCTTCGTGAGCATCCCCGGACATTACAACTGGACCTTCGACGATCCATTATTCCGCATCCTCCTGCTCCGCGGCATCGCCTGGACGGCAAAAGAACCCATCGACCGTTTTAATGAACTGGTCCCGATTGGGGCGAGGATGTCGCGGTAGCTCACCGGCTGAATTGCCAGCAACTCAATCCGACAAATCAGCTTCGCGGCAAATCGGTGAGCACACACTTGCGAGTCACGAGCGATGTATTCAATCAGTGCCTCAAGGTCTTCCACGGCATGTCGTGCCCATGTTATCGAAGCCACTGATCGAGTCTCTGTTTTACGATCGCGTGTGGAATTGCATCGCCCCGCTCCAACTGCTGTTCTGCCTGTTCGATTTTATCGAGCAAATGCAGACGCTGAATCAGGGCATCGACATCGACTTTTTCAGGCAACTCGGCCAAGACCTGCTGGATGGCACTTTTCTGCATCAGAATCTTCCTCATACTTTGATTCAACGGCAACATTCCGCAGCGACTACGCCAAAAGTTGTAAGGCGAGCGGCAGGAAATGAATTACCTGCCGCGAGGGATTGCTGGCCGGATGAGGATATCGTATTTGGCGAGAGTTTCGGAGCGTTCGAGTCGTTTGTTGAGTTCCATCATCTCCTTCCTGGGAACGATGACTCCAA
>JBBQSE010000238.1:0-12333 GCA_038214195.1 Planctomycetales bacterium | reverse complement strand
CATCCGGCCTGACGGCCACCTTCTCCCCCGAGGCGGGGGAGAAGGGACAAGTCGCAGGTCTCGGTACGCAGCACGTCTTTACCTGTGAACCGTTCAGCAATCTCGTGCAGCACAACCTGCTCATCGACGACGGCGTCACGTTTCGCCTGGAACGGGATCCCGCCGAAGCCGAGGCGAAGACCGATTTCTTCGCGTCGGAAGACCGCTGGTGCCGACCGGTCATGGTTCGCACCGGACCGGAAGGTGCGCTGTGGATCGTCGATATGTACCGCTACATGATCGAACATCCTCATTGGCTGCCGAAAGAAGGGCAGGATGAACTGCGACCGTACTTCCGATCAGGCGATGATCGCGGTCGCATCTATCGCATCGTGCCAAAAGGCTACAAGACTCCAAAACCGAACCCACCGAACCGCCGGGTTAGAATTGTCTACCACATGGACGAAATGACGCCGCCGCAACTTGTCACGGAACTCGAAAGTCCCAACGGCTGGCGACGTGATACGGCTCAGCGATTGCTGGTCACAACCCCGGATGATTCTGCGGTCGCGCCACTGGAAAACATGGTCCGCAACGGCGAGAGGCCGACCGCGCGGCTGCATGCATTGTGTACGCTCGACGGACTGGGAAAACTCTCGGCCGCGATAGTTGAAACCGCGTTGAAAGATCCGCATCCGGGAGTGCGCCGCAACGCCGTTCGCCTCGTACCAGCCGCGTCCGTGCCGTTGACGTCTTTGCTCTCGATGACCAAGGATCCGGACGCCAAAGTCCGTCTCGAACTGGCCTGCGTCGCCGGACAGTTCAACAAGCCGCCTTCCGGCCATATTCTGGGCGAGTTGCTACTCTTCGACACCGATCCGTACCTTCGCGCCGCCGTGATGAGTTCCCTCAACGCAGGCAATATCGACAACACGATCGATCGCTTCGGTGCCCTCGTTCAGGGCGATGCTCTGGCACAGAAGCCCGGCATTTCCAAAATGCCGGGCTTCTCAGCGGCTGATCGCGATGAACTCATGAGCATACTTTTTGAACAGGCTGCATCGATCGCAAATGATGATGATCTTGAACGAATCCTGCTGCTGACCGTCGATGAATCCAACGACCGACTCCAGGCATGGCAGATGAAGTCACTGGCCAAAATGCTGGACCGCCTCACCGCACGCGGCTGGTCAATTCCAGAGCACATTGACGAAAAGCACCGGTCTTGGATCGCCAAGGCATTTGTGATCGCTCGTCGCATGGCGACCGATTCTAACGAAGACGAGATCCTGCGAGCCGCCGCGATTCCTCTTTTGCTGCGATCGTCTGACGCACCGCAGGATCGGGAGACACTGAAGGCGTTGCTCACACCACAAACGCCGATTGCTCTTCAAGGAGCCGCCATCCGGCATCTCGGTCAGCAGTCCGATGAATCCACTCTGGAGATCCTGCTGGCCGGATGGTCGTCGCACTCGCCGTCGCTGCGATCGCAGATACTGACAGTGCTTTCCAGCCGCCCTGCGTGGACCGCTGACCTGGTGCAGCAGATAGAATCCAGCACCGTCAACGCCGCCGAGATCGATGCCCCCATGCGTCAACGCCTGCTGACCACAAAAGACACCGCCATCAAAGAACGCCTGGAAAAACTCTTCGCCTCCGGATCGTCCGCTGATCGCACAGCCGTGTTGACAGCCTTCCAGCCCGTGCTGAAACTCTCCGGCGATGCCGCGCGCGGTGCTGCGATCTTCGGAAAGAAATGCACGACGTGTCACAAGCAGGGCAACATCGGGCATGAGGTCGGCCCGAACCTCGCGTCGCTCACAACTCGCACGCCCGAATCCCTGCTCACCGCAATCCTCGACCCCAGCGCCGCCGTGGAAGCGAAGTACCTCAACTTCGTCGTCGCCACCACCTCCGGCCGCAGCGTCATCGGCATGCTCTCGACAGAAACCGGCAGCAGCCTGACCCTCGTCGCCGCCGAAGGCAAAAGTGAATCCATCCTTCGCACCGACATCGAAGAACTGCGCAGCACGGGCAAATCGCTCATGCCGGACGGACTCGAAAAAGACCTGACTCAACAGGACCTGGCGGACATCATTGAGTATGTGAAGACGATTGGAAAGTGACATGGATCATTGCCGAAGTTTTCTTCGAGGATTGATGTTCGGACTATTGGCCGCGCCTTTACTGGGCGGTGCTTCCGTCATGATTTTTCTTGAGTACCGTCCTTTTGTTGTTCAGAGCGAAATTGGACCATTCCCGGCATTGTTTTCAGAAACGTTCTTCTGGTTACCCGTCTCGGCTTCCATCGGTGCATTGATCGGCGGCATTTTCGACGCTCGACGTGATCGCCAGACGCCGCAGATTGTCACTTTTTATGTGCTGCTCACGATAACGCTGCCGGTTGTCCTGGTCTGGTCCGCAATGTGGTTCGCCTCACTTGTCGGGCCTACATGGCTTCGTGAACACGGCCTCTACTTCGACAAAAGGTAGTCGCCTCGAAGAAACATCAATACCGGACAACATTGGCGGGTGGCACTTCAACGAAGAAGTAGTGTGCCGAATGCACAAGAATCGGTCTTGAATTCACACCAACCAAGACCGGTGATCACTTCACTGCTGACACGTTAAGATGGGCCTCTTGTGGCTGCGCAACACTGCCTTGCCGACAGTGCCACCCAGTAGAATCCTTACGAAGACTTCAGCAGGTTGTCACCCACGTCGGGCAGCTGGGATTGGGCGGCCTGGTTTTTCAGTTCTGAGGCGTCGCTTGATAAGCCGCCTTCGGCTGTGGTGACGGTGGTTTCCGGAACAGACGGTGCCAGTGTTCGCGGGGGTGCAGGTGCTGGCTGCGGGCGGGTGGTATCGACCAGACGCACGGGGACCTCGTGTGGAAACAACAGTTCACGGGACTCATCCGGCATCGTGACACCGTGATCCTGGAAGGCGCGCTTGACGAGTCGAATGACGGCGGACCGTACTTTGAGCCAACTGTGCTCCTGGCCGTTGAGCCAGAAATAGACTTTGAGATTCACCGTGGCCGATCCGAGACTGTCCACCAGAACCCACGGCTCCGGTTCACTCAGCACGGCCGGGTGTTCGGCGAGCACTTTGAGGGCCACTTCCTGAGCGAAAGGAATTGCCACTTCGTAACCAATCCCGATACTGAAATCTTCGCGACGATTGGGTGTGCTGGTGTAGTTGAGAATCGTCGCTTTGTAGACGGCTGCATTGGGAATCTGAACCTGATTCCCCTGAAGCGTCATCAGCACGGTTGAGCGAATTGTCATCCGCTGAACGTAGCCGACGGTGCCATTGATATCGATCAGGTCACCGGTGCGAAAGGGATTCTGAATGCTGAGCAGAATGCTGGCGAGAAAATTTTCGGTGATGTCACGAAATCCAATTCCCAGCGCGATGCCAATCAGGCCGGTGCCCCCCAGCACAGTAAACGCCAGTTGCATGAGTCCAGCCGTTCTCAGGATCAAATACACACCCATCAGAATCACCAGTGAACTGACCAGAAACGAAACAACGTTGCGCAGAAGCGCGTTCTCCAGGCGTTGACGAACTACCGTGAGGACAATGCTTCGTGCAAGCCGCGAAACGACGAATGCGACAAACAGCACCAAAATCGAAAATACAATCCAGGGCATCCCGCGAACAAAACCGCGCCATAGATCGAGCAGGCCGGACCATGCTGGTGACATGTCCCAGATGGAAGGTTCGATCAATTCGATCTGATTGACGACGGCAACGACATCCTCGGTGCTGCGAGCCAGATCTCCGGCCCATTTCTGGTGCTGATCGGTGCTGGCCTGACCTCGCAGAAACACGACGCCCTCTTTCACATCCACTTTGGGTTCAATGAACCATGACGTAGCGTTAAGAATATCCGTCAGCCGCTGCTGAATCTGCGGATCCGAAGCGAGCGGTGCGACATCGACTTTCGCGGCCGGTGGTTCCGGCGGGAGTTCGGTCCCAGGCGTCGTCTGTTTTTTGGCAGCAGCGTTCTCAGGCTGCGCTTGGCCAGCGGGGGGTTCCTGGCCCATGGCCGATGCTTTTGCGAATAATGCGACTCCCAGCACAAGGGTCAGCAGTAATATTCGCTTGCCAGAGTGGACGTCAATAGTCACAACCAATTCTCCTGATCAACCCGCAAGATCTGGAATAGACTGCGGCTGGAAGCGAAAGTCCCTTCATTCCGGGACGGTTCGCGTGCGAATGTTGAACATTGCCTGGACACATAGCAAGCCCCAGGCGGACTTGT
Organism: Planctomycetales bacterium; assembly: GCA_038214195.1. Taxonomy (GTDB): domain Bacteria; phylum Planctomycetota; class Planctomycetia; order Planctomycetales; family Planctomycetaceae; genus SXXK01. The sequence continues at coordinate 8,084 of JBBQSE010000238.1, read as the reverse complement.
GGTACGATGTGGCAACGGTTGCGTCAAGGAGATCTAAAGTGTTTGCGGGGCTGCTGGAGATTGGGCTTAACGAGCCGCTGCATATTCGCGAAGAACGCCTTTCAACGCGGCACGATGCTTGTCGAGTGTTGTATGTCAGCGATCTTCATCTCCGCTGCGGGCGTTCCGATAAGCTCAGCCAACAAGTGCTGGAATCAGTTCGCAGAGGCGGAGCGGACGCTGTGCTTCTTGGCGGGGATCTGGTTGATGGTCCGTCCGAATTGGGCAAACTGACGGAACTAGTCGGACTGCTCCGCGAAATTGCGCCGGTTCTGGCAATCGGTGGAAACCATGACCGCCGCGTGGGCATCAGTCGAGTCCGTGAAGCAGTCGTGGACGGCGGCGGTCAATGGATTCACGAGGACGTTGCCGAGTTGACGCATGGATCCCGCATGATCACCGTTTCCGGTCCGGAGGCCACCGCACAACCTCAGGGCGATTGTCGAATTTTGTGTGCGCACAACCCTCGGATCTGGAAAAAATCTCGCCAGCAGGGCTACGATCTGGTACTCGCCGGGCATCTGCATGGCTGCCAGGTTGTGGCGTTTGAATATCGAAACCGCTTGTTTCCTGGAGCGATGTTTTATCCTTATTGTTATCTGAGTCATCAATGCGGCGCAACAAGACTTGTGGTCAGCCGCGGTGTCAGTGATCTGGTACCTGTGCGCTGGCGATGTCCCAGAGAAATTGTCTTGTGTTACGTGTGAGATGAGGATCGGTCGATCAACAAGTGAGCGGCAAGGCGCTAGCCGCCGGTGATAGAGGCTGCAGGATACCGGCAGCTAGCGCCTTGCCGCTCACTTCATGAGGGCAGTTCTTTACCGAGCGTTTCATAGCGAACTTGAGGAGCTCTCAGATGACGGCAACAGTTAACCTTCAGGCGATCCAAAATGCTGGCAACCGCAGCGGAATCGTGGCAGTCTTTTCTACCTTGAAATGTGTGCTGAGTGGATTGCCGATGTTCTTTGCTGCCAGACCAAAGACACCACTCAGAGTTCTGTGCGTGATCGCGTTCGACACGCTGCATGAGCTTCGCACGTCGGAACGAATGCCGAAGCACAGGGCCAAAACGCTGGCGGCGTTGCTCGACTTCGGTGCTTGCACAAATGCAGACCTCGATGGGAAGAAATTTAGCGAGGACGATTATCAATCAGCGCAGCGACAACTTGAAGCTGCCGGTGTCGGGGTGACAGTCGATGAGTATGTGCGGCGACTCAAAGAACTGGAACGGCAACGGCCAACACGTGGCGGCGATCTGCAGCAATTTCAGGATGCCCGGAGATACCGTGAGTCCGTCGTTCGACTTTCTCTGGGAATCGTCGCGGCAACGGCGTTTGGCGATCAGGATCTCGAAAAATGGATTGACGCCACTCATTGCGACGATGATCTGAGTACGCTGTTTCAGATTGTGATGCAGTGCCAGATCATCGACGACGTTGTAGATTATTCGAAGGATCTAGCCGCTGGCTTACCTGGTTTTCTGACAGCGACTGCATCACTTTCAAGTGCCTTTGAATGGACGAATCAGGCAGCCCGACAATATGCAGAAGACAGAGGCGTTTCTCGATCAGGTGACGGATTCCCACTTCGACTGGCACTGTCCGCAGTGTCTGTGGTTGCAAGAATAGCCTGTTTTGAAGCTGAAGTCGTGAGACTTCAGAACGCTGCCGCCACATCTTCGAATTCTCACGAATCCGGCTACAGATCTGTTTACCGAACGCAGGACCTACAGAATCTCTCGAATTCCCTCGGCGCGATCGACCAGGGCCACGGGGCGGCCGGAGAAGTCGAGGAAGTGCGTTGTGGGATCGATGTCCAGGACTCGGTAGACGGTTGCAAGCAAATCGTGCGGGGCGACTTCGCGTTCGACGGGATATTCGGCGCGCGCGTTTGTGGCACCAACAACGACGCCTTGCTGCAGTCCGCCGCCAGCCAGCATCACTGAGAATGCGTCACCCCAGTGGTCACGGCCGGGGATCGGAATACCTGGCTGTCCCTCATTAATTCTGGGTGTACGGCCGAATTCGCCCATCACGATGACCAGCACCTGATCGAGCAGACTCCGATCCACCAGATCCGTCATGAGAGCGCCGACGCACTGGTCCATGGCACGCATATTTGGCGCGTGGCCTTCCACGAGCGACGAATGATGATCCCAGTGCGGCATATCAACCGTGACGAAGGTCACTCCCGCTTCGACAAGTCGTCGCGCCATCAGTGTGTACTGGCCCCAGGGATTCTTGCCATAGCGTTCGGCAACATCCGGCGATTCTTTCGAGATATCAAACGCCTCCATCGCCACACCGCCGAAGACGAGGGACATCGCCGACTGATGATGCGAGTCCATTACATCCATCACACCTGTGTTGTCCACATCGCGGCGAAGGCGATCGAGTGACGTCATCAGGTCACTGCGATCTTTTGCACGTGACTGATCAATTCCTTCAGGGGCTTTGAAGCACGGCGGGGCTTCGATCGTGGTCTTGTAGCTGTGATGCAGATACCGAGATGCGTCATTCACGGCGAATGGCTCATGTTCACCGCCCAGATATGCCGCTCCTTGATAGCCGGGAAATAGATAGACGCTTTCTGCAGATGGCAGTCCCACATAGGCCGGAAGACCAGGCGCGTTCGGGCCGAGAAGTTTGGTCACACATGAGCCGAGCGACGGATAGCGAATGTTCTTCGACGCGGTCGTCGCTCCGAATCGGCCGGTGAGCATCCAGTGCGCGCCGGCAAAGTGGTCTCCGGTGCCGTGGCGCATTGATCGAATGACGGCCATCTTGTCAGCAAATTTTGCCTGCTGAGACATCAGTTCGGAAAACTGTATGCCGGGAACACTGGTGCTGATCGTTCCAAACGGTCCTCGAAATTCGGCCGGTGCTTCAGGTTTGGGATCGTATGATTCGAGTTGACTGGGGCCGCCGTCGAGCCAGATCAGAATGACGCTTTTGTTGTTCTTCTTTGCGGAACCTTCGGCGATCAGACGCTGCTGAGTCGCCAGGTTCAAACCGGCCATGCCGAGCACACCAGCCTTGAGAATGGCTCGTCGGCCTCGAATTCGCGGACTCTGAATCTGCAGCATGATTGTGCTTTCGGTACGAAAATCGGGCAACACGGAGAACCAGGATCGCCGATGGAGTTCGCTTTAAGCGTGCCCAACAGCGAATTTTTGCACATCAGACAGATGAAAACGAACTCTCTGGTGGAATTCTACATCGGCCTGGCAAATTATTTCCACCATGGAATCCTGCGTGCATCAAAGCTGCGCAAGTTTGTACTTTTTTGAAACCGCGTCAAAATGGCGTGAACCAATTGCCTCGCTGCGACACTCTATATCCTGAACTGGCACAGGAAGTCTCACCGAAACAAGATCGGAAACACGTGATAACATTGCATTCGGCATTGATCCTTGCCGACCTGAGTCCCATTCCAGTTGTTGTTGGAGGCGGCCTGATTCTGCTCGTTGTCGGCGGACTGTTTCTGTCGTTCGCCGTACTACTTGCGGGATTCATCAGGCGTCGAAAACAGCGAAATCAACACTCAAATTCCTCCAGGGAAACCAACCATGAGATGTAAGATGCAGGCGTTTAGCGCTAAGCGGGAAATAAGTGTCGCCTTTCGCTCCGCGAAAGATTGCGATGACGCTGCTTTCGCGGAGCGAAAGGCGTCAATCAAACGCCGCATGATGTTGAGTTTCTGTGCGGTGCTGTTGCTCATGAGCAACAGCACACTGGCAGATCTGGGTTATAAGCCGTCGAGACCGGAGCACTATCTAAACGGCTCGAACGATTCATCAATGGGCTTTGGGTCTGATGGTCTTCAGGAGCCGGAAACAGCGGACGAGTCCCAGGACTCCAGCACATGGACACCTGTCATTGCCGGTGCATTTCTTTCGATCGCCGTGCTGGCTGGTGTTGCCATCAAGCGACGTCTCGGACGAGCATGCCTTCCGAGAAACCATAGACGACACGGCCTTGACTGACACCCGAGGAGTTTCTGTGTCCAGTTTCAGCGTATCAGATTCCAGAATCCGCAGTGACGTGATATTCACTGTCAGCATGCTTGCATTCGTTGTCCTGGCGTTTGCACTGACCGCCGCAGCACCGATCGCCGTTTCGGTTGTCATCGTGTTCCTGTTTGCCGGGCCTCACAACTATGCGGAGGCCCGATATTTTTTGACACGGTTGCCAGCCCGGCTCGGTCGGCTGAAGCCGTTCTTTCTGCTTTCGGCTGCAGGCGTCATTTCACTCACTGTAGCTTACCCGCTGTTGACTCGAATTCCCGGCTGGCTGAACTGGCGTGATGAATCGGCAATTTGGCTCATTTGCATCTGGAACACAGTTCTGATTTTCTGGGGGACTGCCCTCGTTGCGATGCGCAGCAGTCAGGCTCCACGAAGAGACTGGGATTTTGCCTGGCCAATTGGCATCGCTGCTGCGGGACTCTGCTGGCTGCAGCCAGTCGCGCTGCCATTGCTGCTCGTCTACCTGCATCCGCTCATGGGCCTTTGGATTCTGGATCGAGAACTACAGAGGAGTCGCCCTGAGTGGCGGCGCGCGTTTCGATGCTGCGTCTTGCTGTTGCCGTTCTTTGTGACGTTGCTGTGGCGATATTCCGGTTTGCAGACAAGCGAAGCATGGATGGTCTCGTCGCAAATTCGCAACCAAATTTCTGGGCATGTGGGAGCCGTTCTGTTTTCGGAATCCACCGGACGGCGGTTGATCGCGATTCATGCGTTTCTCGAACTGCTGCACTACGGTGTCTGGTTAATTGCCGTCCCGACGGTCAGCGGTCGAGTTTTCTCCCGCGCGTTTGCGTCCATTCCCTTGATGCGACGACCTCGTATTGTGCGGACGCTGATTCGGACGATGCTCGCCGGTCTTGCCATTGTCGTCGCGGCACTGTGGCTGTGTTTTGCTGCGGACTATCAATCGACACGGGACGTCTACTTCACCGTCGCCACGCTGCATGTGCTCGCCGAGGTTCCATTCCTGCTGAGGCTGCTTTAGAGCCGAATTCATGAACAACGCAACCATCTGGCTGTTCCTGATTTTCGGGTATTCCGCAACGATTGCGATTGAACTACCTGTGCTTTGGTATGGTCTGTCGCCGCGACATTCCGCGTCACAAAAGTTGACGTGCGGTTTGCTGCTCACCGCGTTCACGTACCCGATCGTCGTGATGGTCCTCCCGGCAACATTCAGCGGACTCGGGATGCATTCGCAAGGACTCTATCTTGCAGTTGCCGAAACGTTCGCACCTGTCGCCGAGGTGCTGTTCTTTCGCTATCTCATTGACCAGAAACTGCTGGCCCGCATTGATCGTGACGCCATCGCGATTGTGCTGGCGAATGTTGCTTCATTCCTTGCTGGTGAAGCAGGCCTCAGTGGCATTTTGGCTGAGGCGATCACGCGATTGACTGCCGCAGAATAGAGATTCCACGCACAGCCTGTATGTGCGTCTTCCCGATGATTCGAGAAATCGCGGCGTGAATCGTGATCCGGCGCTTCCCATGTGTCGTTCTGTCACCTTACTCTGGGCGGCCTGTGGTCGTGTGTGTGACTTGAAGGATTGCGGTGATGGAAACGGTTTACTTGTGGGCGGCGGTCATTGCGGGCACTGTCTTGCTCGCTCAGACCGTATTGAATCTCGCCGGGCTGACTCACATGAGCGCTGACATCGACATTCATCCGGACGGGCTTGATCTGCATTCCGCTGACAGTGTGGACGGACACAGTGGATTTTGGCTGGCGGGAATGTTGACGGTCAAAGCGATCCTTGGCGGCATCACAGTGTTTGGACTGACAGGACTGGCGACGATTCAGAAAATGTCTCCGCCGCTGTCGGCACTGCTGGCTGTCAGTGCGGGTGGAGCCACGATGTATGCCGTCGGCTGGCTCGTCAACTGGATGCACGGATTGAATTCAGATGGCACCGTCGATATCCGCAATGCCGTTGGAATGACGGGTTCAGTGTATCTCACCGTCCCGGCCCAACATCAGGGTGTGGGAAAAATCACACTGTCGATTCAGGGACGGCAGATGGAATACGAAGCTCGGACCAGCGGCGAAAAACTGCCGACTGGAACCATCGTCGAAGTGGTTTCATTGCTGGGTGACGACATCGTCGAAGTCTGTCCGTCAACAGCCACGGCAAACTCGTAACTCATGAACGAAATTATTGTCTCAGGAAAGAGGTTATTCGCACCATGTTGTCTCTCAACGAAATCCTGCTTGTCGCTGGTCTCTACGAATCGCTGACATCGCTGCCTGGAATCGCGGGCGTCGTTGTGATGTTGCTGCTCGGAACTGCAGCCGGTTACGCGAGTCGCTACAAGCGATGTCCCAGCAACAAGATTCTGGTCGTGTTTGGTCAGGTCAGTGGCGGCCAATCATCAACCTGCATTCACGGTGGCGGACGGTTCATCTGGCCAATCCTTCAGGACTGGGCTTATCTGAACCTGGAACCAATTCAAATCGAGGTTCCTCTAAAAGACGCGTTGTCCAGCGAAAACATTCGCGTCAATGTGCCGAGCGTCTTCACAGTGGCGATCGGCACGAAGCCGGACCAAATGCAAAACGCAGCCATTCGACTGCTTGGACTGAATACGGCGCAAGTCAAGAAGCAGGCCGAAGACATTATCTTTGGCCAGTTGCGTCAGGTGATCGCGTCGATGCGAATTGAGGACATCAATCGTGACCGGGAATTGTTTCTGACGCAGATTCAGTCATCGCTCGAACCGGAGCTGAAGAAGATTGGCCTGGTGCTGATCAACGTCAACATCACCGACATCACTGACGAATCCGGCTACATCGCAGCGATCGGCAAGAAGGCGGCATCAGAAGCCGTGCAGAAGGCTCGCGGTGACGTGGCCGACCAGGTCAAGATGGGTGAAATTCGCGTCGCCGAAGCCAGCCGCGAGACAAAGGTTGAAGTTGCAAACGCGGTCAAGATTCAGGAGATTGGAGTCCGCGAAGCCAGTCGAGCACAGGCGGTCCGCATTGCGGAACTGCAGAAGGAACAGGACGTTGGCGAAAAGCAGGCCGAGTTCGAGCGGGAAATCCTGGTCGCCGAAGCGGATCAGAAGAAACGAGTTTCGATAGCCCGAGCGCATGCCGAGGCCATCATTGGCGAAGCGGAGGCGCAAGCGAAGATCGCCGACGCGAAAGCCGAACTTCAGGTCCGTCAGGCGCAGGCGTTTGCAATCGGCGAAACGAAGAAGCGAGAAGCCGATGCCGCAGTCCAGGAAGCTCAAAATCGCGCGATGGCCAAAGCGGCGTTGGCGGACGCGGAACGAGTCGAAGCGGAACGGCGAGCCGAAGTGGAAGCACCGGCCAAGGCGGAAAAGGCGCGCAAGATTGTCGAAGCCGAGGCCGAAGCCGAACGAGTTCGTCTGGATGCGGACGCTCAGGCTGGTGCTGTATTTGCCCGGCTGCAGGCTCAGGCACGCGGTGAGTACGAAATCCTCAAAGCCAAGGGGGAAGGTTTGCGGGAGATCATCTCCGCCTGTGGTAGTTCCGAGGCGGCGTTTCGCATGTTGATGCTGGAACACATGGACGCACTGGCGAAGTCATCGGCGGAAGCGATCTCCAAAATCAAATTTGACAAGATCGTTGTCTGGGACGGCGGCGGGAAAGGGAATGACGGCGCATCGGCCACATCAGATTTTCTGCAGAGCCTATCGCATAGCCTGCCTCCCATGATGCATGTCCTGAAGGACATTGCGGGCGTAGAGATGCCCGAATACCTGGCCAGGCTGATGCCAGAGCCTGCTGAACCAGCGAAGTCGGAAAATGAACCTGCGTGACCATGCCGAAGCGATTCCCTTCATGCCAGGCATGCGATCCACAAATCAAAGGACTGAAAGTGAAACACAGCACCAGGTTCGCCAGCCAAAGTCCCCTCTCCCCCGGCAAACACCGAAACCACTTTCAAACAGGTCTCCACCGGGGGAGAGGGCCAGGGCTTAGTGAGCGGCAAGGCGCTAGCCGCCGGTGACTTGCGTTAAAACGCTGGCAATAGCGGCGGCTAGCGCCTTGCCG
>JBBQSE010000237.1:0-12345 GCA_038214195.1 Planctomycetales bacterium | reverse complement strand
GGCATCAAGCCAAGACCAAAGAAGAATTAACAAATCTTGCCCGAAGAAAACTCCAAAGCATGGCAAAACGCCCAAGCCTCATGCGAGGCATCTACTTCCGCTGTTGTGTTGCAGAACTTTTCGGATGAGCCATAGTTCCCGCCGGAGCGATCAGGACACATCCCAATGAATGTTCAGGATGCTCGCCAGCTGGCAGCAACATGTTCATCTGAGTCGATTCCGCAGGGCCGGAACCCGTGAGTTTCGTGCGAGCGAGCAGCACGCCGGATGGAAACGAGGGTCGAAATTCCGGGCGAGGCGGGAAGATGCTTTCCTGAAATTTCACCTTCGCCACGTCCGGAATGCCAGGGTCTGCGCTACCACCGCCAGCAAGGCCACGCACAAACGCCACGACAAATATGATGCCCACCAAACTGACGACCGCAACACCGATACCACCAACGATCATCAGTGGTAACAGGGAAGACTTCCTGCGAACGGGTGACGTGGTTCCGCTGTTCGCAGTTGCAGCTCTGGTACGCGTTCGCGGCGGCAGCGAAGGTTGTTCCCAGGACGGGACCGATGATTCGTCGAGCCAGTCCGCATCAGGATCTGCCTGCGCAGGTCTGGTTTTGGATCGCCTGGGTTTCGGGCGTTGTGCGCCTTCAGCGGAAGGCCACGTTTCTGATGATCGATGGCTTTGCGGCGGTTGAGGCGGTTCCGCAGGCCGAGCTTTCGCGGGTCGCGACTCCTCGGCACTTTTATCGGAACCAGGCACTGTGATGACTGAGGCGCACGCCGGGCACTTGACTCGCTTTCCGCGCAGATTGTCTCCCAGATTGAGGCTGCGTCCGCACGAACAAGTGACCCTGACTGGCATGTGATTTACCTCTTTTTAACCTCAAGCAGACGCAGCTACTTTTCCGCTTTCAGGCTGGCAAGCAGGTAGTCCTGCACCGACTTGTGTTGCACGCTCGGAGCGCCGGGGTAGACGAGTTCACATTCGACGCCAGTCTCCGCGCAGTGTTCCTGATGAAACGCAAGCCACAGACTGGAACAGGCTCCGGCCGAACCTCCGGAGGCAGCGATGCGAGTTTTGTCAATATTCCATTCCCCGGCTTTGCTCCGCACAAACTGCAAAGCCCGAGCGGCGTCAAGCAGCGGTGCCTTGACTGGAGGTTCCACTTTTTCGGCAACGGCTTCTGCGATGAATCGGTATTCGATCGAAACGACGGACACGCCATTTTTGAGCATCACCGGCAGCAAGCTGTTGACGCTGCTGCGATTTCCCCGCTGCCAGCCGCCCCCGTGAATGAAGAAAAGCAGCGGCGTCGGTTCGTCGGAATCCGCCTTCCAGAAATTTAGTACCTGTTTCTGATGCGATCCGTAGGAGACATCGGACATCGTCGGTGCGGGAGGCGCAGGCACCGATTGCTTTTGAGTCACCGCCTTGACCTTCGCCTCCGGACGAGATTTGCCTTCGGCCTTTTCGTCTGCGGGTGCGGAGGCGAAGGCGGCAACGAACGAGAGGATCATCAAAGTCACCAGTAGCCTGACGAACACTGTGAGTTTCATTTCAAACCCTTTGAGAATGAAGAGAGAGCAATCCGCTCCGAAAAACGGCAGCCTGACTTTATTAGCCGATTCAGGTCGGAGAACGACCGTTTCGTAAGATACAGGATTGGGATCATCCATGTCTTGTCACGCCTCCTTCGAAGTCAAAAACCGTTGGTTGGAATCCGGCCGAAGGATTGCGTAGAATCCACGGCCTGCCGCCCGTTGGCGGAATTACTGTTTTGTTTCTCTGGAGCCCAAACAATGCTGCGCCGCAGTTTTATCGCCGTTGCCACCATGTGTCTGTTGTCAGCGTCCGCATTTGCGGACGACAAGCCAGGCGAATGGAAGGAACTTTTTGATGGCAAGACGTTTGACGGCTGGAAACTGAACGAAAACAAGGAATCCTGGTCCATTGAAGACGGCAAGCTGGTTTGTCAGGGGGAACGCAGCCATTTGTTTTACGTGGGCGACGACAAGCCGTTTAAGAACTTCGAGTTTGAATGCGACGTGATGACGACACCTGGCAGCAATGCCGGAATCTACTTTCACACGAAGTTCCAGGATGTCGGCTGGCCTCGGTTTGGCATGGAATGTCAGGTCAATGTTTCACACGGAGACCCGAAAAAATCCGGCAGCCTCTACGGTGTTGTCGATGTCGGCAATCCGCCCCTGAAAGACAACGAGTGGTACAAAACGTACATCAAGGTGGAAGGCAAGCATATCGTTATCAAAGTGAACGACACCACGACCGTTGATTACACTGAACCCGACGAAAAAGAAGCATTCTCGGCAGATTTCGAACGCCGGATCGGTGAAGGGACGTTTGCGTTGCAGGCGCATGACCCGAAGAGCAAAGTGTATTTCCGGAATCTGAAGGTGCGTCGTCTGCCGTAGTGTTTAACTGGAAATGATCTGTCCTGAGTCAGGGAGAGTTGTCGGTGCCGGTGTTGATGGAACTAAGTCGACTGATTGTGTCTGAGGTGAATGACCAGCAGGCGATGTATCTGCGCGAGGTTGGCGGAACACGCTCTTTTCCGATCCTCATCGGGCCCTTTGAGGCTCAGGCGATCAATCGTCAGTTATTGGAGGAACCACCCTACCGGCCGCCGACTCATCAACTGCTCAAGAACATCGTCACCGAGTTGGGAGGAGTATTCGAGGAAGTGATCATCAGCCAGATGAAGGAACACACGTACTATGCGGTGCTGAAGATTCGTGTTGGTGAGGTTGTACATGAGATCGATTGTCGGCCAAGTGACGCGATTGCTGTTGCCGTACATCACTCACCTTTTCTGCCGGTGTATGTGGCCGAATCAATCCTTGATGAAGTCGGCTGATTTTCTTTGGAACAGGCGTTTCATGACAACTCTGTTTCGTTGTCAATTTGTCCTTCTTGCCAGCCTCAACGCGATCATTTTCGCGGCGTGTTCGCCGTCGGCATCTGCGCAATCGCCGCGCGACGCTCCAGGTTTCTGGGGGCTGCGTCCCGGAAACCAAATCACGACGCTGGTTGCCAGTTCGCGGCGGACTGAGATCTCGGTCGATGGCAAACCTGACCTCGTTCAGGAAACGTCCGAATCGCACCGAATCCAGTATCGGGTTGTCGCAATTGACCGCTCAGGGGATGTCTCGGTACAGGCAATCGTTCAGAAAATGGAGCGAAATCCATCGTCGCCAATCCTCGTCCGACTGGCGGATCTGAGGTTTTCCCTGACCATTCAACCCAACGGTCAGGCCAGCACGCTGTCGCAGGAAGACCGTGATGCGCTGGTAACATATCTCTCCAACGGAGATCCTGAGAGTGCGGTTGTTCTGAAAAAGTGTGTAACGGATGAAACGATTGCATCCTGGCTGGACGTTCCATTTTGGCTGATTCCGCCGGTGGATTCCGACGGTGGCAAGTCATGGGAACACAGTCATGAGATGTCATTGGGAACGCTGGGGACGGTCCACATCGATCTGAATTTTCAGCCTGGGGAAGTCAAAGATCAATTGGCTAAGGTCGAGATTGTCGGCAAGTCGCGTTTTCGCCCTTTAGTGCTTCCCGATTCATCAGAACGTCACGCGTTCCCGTCGTGGTCGAATACAACGGTTGAAATCGACGGTGTCACTGGAACAGGGCAAATGGCTGTGACATCTGACGCCGGGGAAGAACCTGTCAAGCGACGTCCCACTTTCGAAACCGTCGAATGGACTGTGCGCCTGCACGGCGAGACTCACTTGCCGCCCGCTCCCGCCACGACAGGATCGAAATCATCGGAAGTCGACGCTGACAGTTCAGGCATTTCCGAAAGGCAAAGTGCTGATCAGACTCATGTCAGTTTCCGCATGACGCAGAATAACGCGTGGACATTGCAGAGTTACTCGATCGGAACACCGCAAATGTTTGACAATCGCGGTGTACCGATTCCATTGTACAAATGAGGTGTGTGATGACGAAAACTAATTTCATACTGCTGTTGATGACACTGCCTGTCGTCGTTGGCGGACCGCGTGCAAACGCAAACGACGGACAGGAAGTTGCCTCAAAAGACGTATCTGTCGAGGTGCCGGGCCGCTATGAGACTCGCGCGAATCACGATCCGAACGGCATCGGCAAGTTTTATCAGGGCCGCGAGATTGCCCATGTGATGGGATTTGGTCCGGGCGGACAGGGGGCGGCCTGGCTGGAACGATCGAGCCGTGAGGAAGAAGAACGGCTGACACTGCTCGTGCGTTCACTGCAACTGAAACCTGGAGAATCGGTTGCCGATATTGGGGCCGGGAGCGGTGTGATTTCTGTTCGGATGGCCGAACAACTGCTTCCCGATGGCAAAGTATTCGCTGTCGATGTTCAGGACGAAATGCTGGATCGACTGAAAGCCAATTGTCTGCGATTCGGCATTAAAAATATCGAACCAGTGAAAGGGACGCAGTACAAAACTGGCCTGAAGCCAGCCAGCATGGACATGGCCATCATGGTTGATGTTTACCACGAGTTCGAATTTCCCCACGAAATGATGTCCGACATCGCGATGGCGATGAAACCTGGCGGGAGAGTCGTACTTGTGGAGTATCGAAAAGAAGATCCCACCGTGCCCATCAAGGAAGTTCACAAGATGTCACAGGTCCAGGCAAAGAAAGAAGTGGAGCAGCCCGAATTTGGACTGCGCTGGACGGAGACGATTCACGTCCTGCCGCGGCAGCATATTCTGGTATTTACGAAGCAATAGGCGTGAAATGATTTCCCGGCCTGTCTACTAAAAATTTCGGGAGATGTCGGCATGAGCCGTACAACATTGCGTGGTCTTGCGTTCTGGACTGCGGTGGTGACGGGGCTGATTTTGCTCATGATCAGTGCCGCGTATCTGCTGTTGCAGTTTTCATCAGCGGCGTTGAATTCAGGCAGCTTCGACCTGGGAACCATTTATCAGACTATTGGCGTTTTTAGACTCGTCATTGAAGGATTGAATACCGTTTCGGTGCTGTTGTTCTTTGGCCTGCTGCACTACGATCTGATCACGACTCAGCGACTGTCGGAACATGCGCGGGACTATATGATACGCGATCTGACGCAGTCCGCTCAGGAGGAGAATCCTCCACTGTCTCGGCCTTATTGATCGAAAAAACGATCCGATACGCGGCGTTGCGTGTCACTGGCATTATCCTGGGGCTCGTGCGAGTTCCATCGGATGTCTGACGATTTCCGTTCCCGGCGTTCTGAAACTCTGAATCCACTGAATCTGTCTGCCTGCATCATGCTTGAGAACCTTCCGTATGAATCAATTCGTCACAAGGCACTCACGATCGAAGGATACTCCCGAGCGGCAGTCCAGAGTTACTGGCGGATTCCGGAGCTGAAAATCGGGTTCGAACTGGGGGCGAGTCCCTGGTCGTTTATGGGGACTCAGTGTTTCCTGGTGACCCATGCGCATCTTGATCACCTGGCAGCGATGCCAGTTTACGTCGCTCGTCGGCGGATGATGAAAATGGATCCGCCGACAATTTATCTGCCCGAAGAAGTCGTCGATCCTGTCTGGAAGATGCTCAAGGCGTGGCAGAACCTTGATCGAGGTCGCATGGTTTGTGAACTGGTGGGAGTAAAGAACGGTGATGAGTTAACGTTGTCTCGCGAACATCGAGTTTCAGTGTTTTCCACAACGCACACTGTTCCGTCAGTCGGCTACATTGTGTACGACGTGCGGAAGAAGCTGAAGCCGGAATTCCATGGCCTGAAAGGCGACCAGATTCGTGACCTGAAACTGCAGGGCACGGAAGTCGCCGCCGAATTTCTGACGCCAATTCTGGGGTTTACTGGTGACACGTCACCGGGCGGTCTCGATGCGCATCCGGATACGTTCAAAGCGGAGGTCTTGATTACGGAAATGACGTTCTTCCGTCCGGAGCATCGAAAAGAGAAGATCCACAAGTTCGGACACATGCATCTGGATGACATCCTTGACCGCGCCGACAAGTTTCAGAATGAACTGATCATTCTGGCCCATCTGAGTACCAGAACGCACGACGCTGAAGCAAAACGTCGCCTGGATCAGCAGTTGCCACCATCACTGCGTGATCGCGTGCTACTGTGGACTTAATGCTCGGTCACCGTTGGAATGATAGCTCGGGTGGCCGGGGTTGGACGGAGCGGAGCAAAGGAAACTCCGGGGTTTCGAGCTATCGCTCTCCAACCCCGGCCACCCTATAAATGCACGAGTGACAGAGCAATCGACCGTGCATCCAGCGCAGAAAAAACCCCTCCCAGCTGGACTGAGCAAACTCTGGTTGACGCCCATTGATCAGAATAAAAGGTGGGCACCCGACGCCCGGGTCATGTGATCCGAGACATAGTCGGCGTGACAGTCGGCCGGGATCAGACCGGGTTCCCTATTGGGTTTATCTGTAGGGTCAACTTGTTTTGCTGCAGACAAAGCTGGCAGAGGTAAAGCACGCAAGGTGCAGACTCACGATACGCAGGTGTTCGTTTTGACGCAAGCGCAAGTGCTGGCGACTTTGCAGAATATTTCTTCCCACAAATGGGTGAAATCGGGAGATTCATATTGAGTCAATACAAGGGTTTAATACAACCTGCTCAAAATGGCTGCACCTGACGAGGCAAAATTTCTGTGGGGACGGGAGCAGGGAAATGCTGTTCCGACGATTCGATATGCTCCAACGCTTGACAGTATCGCCTTTTGGGGTAATGATCGACCTTTAAGGAAACCTGATAAACAGTGTTTTTCCTTCAGAACTGCGTTTCCAGCATTGGTTGCTGAATGACTTCAGCAGCGCGCAGTGTTTTGAAAACTCGGTGGTTTTGGTGTCAGGTAAAAATTTCCGGCTGTGGTTCGGAACATCTTACGTAGGGGTTGGTAATGGCGAAGTCCGATCGTCGGATTGATATCGAAGACATCAACGGAGTGACTGTCGCTCGACTTTTGGAAAAGAAGATTCTTGACGAAGCCAATATTGATGCGCTGGGGCAGGAATTGTTTGCCCTCGTCGATAAAGATGGACGCAAGAAAATCGTGCTTGACTTCACACTCGTCGAATACCTTTCCAGCGCCGCGCTGGGAAAGCTGATCACGATGCATAAGAAGACTGGCACTGCGGGCGGCAAGCTCGCGCTGTGCAGCATCCAGAAGGACATCATGGATGTTTTTAAAATCACCCAGCTCAACAAAGTGCTGACGCTTTGCAAAGACCTCGACGAGGCCCTCGCCAAAGTCGAATGATCCGTCCGTTCGATGACTGCAGCGGTCAAGAGATTCCAGTCTCTAAGGCGTGTTCCGGAACCACATGACTGAACCTGTCGAATTTGAAGCGACAATTCGCAGCACACTGGTCGAAGCCCAGGCGATTCAGGAGAGGGTGGTCCGGGAGATGGAACAGTTGAGTTTCTCTGCTCGCGATATGTTTGCGCTGCGCCTCGCGATCGAAGAAGCTCTCTCAAACGCGATTCGCCACGGAAACCATCAGGATGACTCCAGGCAGGTGCATGTCTCTTGTCGTCTGGACGACCAAAAAGTAAGGGTTGTCGTCACCGACCAGGGCGACGGATTTGATCCGGCAGGGGTACCTGACCCAACGGAAGATGAATTCATTGGCCGACCGAATGGACGCGGAATTTCGCTCATGCAAACGTACATGAACATCTGCGAGTATTCCGACGGTGGCCGTCGAATTACCATTGAAAGGGATCGAAACAGTCTCTTGCCACACAAGGAAGAGTAGCGGTCGCAGTGCGCTGTCCGGCAACCAGCAAGCCTGCCTTGTCTCGCCTCGGACTGACTTTCCCTGTATTCTGATGCCGGTTGGTGGTATGCTTAAGGCCACGTGTTTGTTGTCCATTTTCCTGCCACGGTGATTCGCGATGAACGACAATTTCACACAACTGCAAGAACAGACCCGACGCCACTTTCTGTCGTCTTCCGGAGTGGGCCTCGGAGCGATCGCTCTGTCCTCGCTCAGCGGAGGTCTGGCTCAGGCGGATATTCCGATCGATCCCACCACGCCACTGGAAGGACGCAAACCGCATTTTGACGCGAAAGCCAAGCGTGTCATCTATTTGCATCTGACAGGATCGCCACCAAATCTGGATATTTACGACTACAAGCCCGAGCTGGTGAAACGCACTGGCCAGGACTGCCCGGAAGAATTCCTCAAGGGGCGGACGTTTGCGTTCACTTCCGGAGTTCCCAAACTGCTGGGGACGCCGCGGACGTTTTCGCAGCATGGTGACTCCGGTACATGGCTCTCCGACGCCGTGCCGAATTTTCATCGCGTCGCCGACGACATGTGTTTCATCCACTCGATGAATACTGATCAGTTCAATCATGCCCCGGCGGAACTGCTCATCTACACAGGATCACCGCGCTCCGGTCGGCCTTCGATGGGCTCGTGGGTAACGTACGGACTCGGAACAGAAAATCAGGATCTGCCGGGATTCGTCGTATTGATCAGCAGCGGTGTGCAACCAAACGGCGGAGCGAATTCCTACGGCAGTGGATTTTTGCCGTCGGTCTTTCAGGGCGTACAATGCCGCTCAAAAGGAGACCCGGTGCTCTACGTATCGGATCCGGCGGGCATGGATCGCGCGATACGACGTCGATCACTTGATGCGTTGAAAGAATTGAATCAGCTGCAGGCTCAGGAACTTGGCCACCCCGAAACGACGACTCGTATTGCGCAGTACGAACTGGCCTACCGGATGCAGTCGTCGGTGCCCGAAGTCATGGACATCACGAAAGAAACACAGGAAACGCAGGAAGCCTACGGAGCGAAGCCGGGGGAATCCAGTTTTGCCAACAACTGTCTGCTGGCGCGGCGGCTGGTCGAGCAGGGCGTGCGGTATGTGCAATTATTCGACTGGGGCTGGGACTTCCACGGCACTGGCCCAGGCGAGGGACTCACCGACGGACTAACCAATAAATGGGCTAAGACCGACAAGCCTATCGCGGCGTTAATTGAAGACCTGAAACAGCGTGGACTGTTCGAAGACACGCTGATCGTATGCGGTGGTGAATTTGGACGTACTCCATTTCGTGAAGGTCGGACGGCGGCCAGCAACGTTCTGGGACGCGATCATTTCCCGGACTGCTTTACGATGTGGATGGCCGGTGGTGGCGTCAAGGGCGGCTACAACTACGGTCAGACCGACGAACTGGGTTTTGGAGTAGTGGAGAACAAAGTCACGCCTCACGATCTCCAGGCCACGATTCTGCATCTGCTCGGTTTCAATCACGAACGACTGACATTCCGGTTTCAGGGACGCGATTATCGACTGACGGACGTGCATGGCACAGCAATCAAGGATGTGCTGGCGTGATGAGTTCCTGAGTGCGGACGGCAAGTTCGCGAACTCGACATTCGTTGACATCAACGCCCAATCCGTATCCGCGCAGACGAGTTCCCCGGCCGCTGTAGTGGAATGTGAGATCCTGCTCTGTCAGCTGTTCACGGACTAGAAATCTCCCAAAGCTACCTTCCAGATAGCGAATATCGGGGATGTTGCAGCCGAAGTGTCGCCCGGCGGCGGAGAGAATTCCCGTCTCGCCGACCTGGCAACCCAGCTGATAACCGATGCCATGCTGCCTCGCGATTCTGACCAGTTCCAGGGATCTTGAGAGTCCGCCGCATTTGGACAATCGGATGTTGAACAGGTCGCACCATTTCCCGGCGATCGCGCGATCCGCGTCTTCCGGGCAGCACAGCGATTCGTCCAGCATGACCGGAACGCCGATCTCCGACCGCACCTGTTTCAAGCCGGAAACCTCGCGATGAGGCACGGGCTGTTCCAGGCTCGTTGGTCGAAACGGCATGAGCGGAGCGATCTTCGCGGCGACTTCATCACAGTGCCACGCTTCGTTTGCATCCAGTCGCAGATCCACAGCCTTGCCCACGACGCGTCGCACTCGCCGCAGAAGATCCACATCGCTGATCCCGGCGGTACCCACTTTAACCTTCACCTGACGAAACGCAAAAAGCCGCATCTTGATCGCTGAGACCCACTGACTGCGCGGCGTCATTGAAGTCACCGCGCCGCTGTAAAAGACTTCGTCGCTCGGACTCGCGATTTCCGCAATTGCGGGATGTCTTTGGATGAATTCACCGACACTGATTTGTTCAGCTCGGCACGAGGCGTCCAGAATCGCCAATTCGAGCGCGCAGCGAACCGTGTTGCCAAAACATTCGCGTGCTTCAATGCCTGGACCTGCCTTCACGTCGGCAAGCCGAAATGCGTCGATCAGCCGGCTGGCCTCCTGCGCGTTCGAAAACGTCGCGTCGCCCAGTTGTGAAAAATCAGTCTGTTCGAGGTGCCGCCAGACGGAGTCGATGGTTTCACCAGTCACGTATGGCCTTGGCAATCCTTCGCCCCAGCCGCAACTTCCGTCACCCATGACGCAGCGGAGGATCAGTGTCTCATTTTCATAACGTGTATGAGAGGCATGACGCACGGGCTTCTTCAGCGCGATTGGAACTTGAAAAGCCGTGAGGCGATGAATGCGCATGAAGTCTGTTCAATTTGTTGGAACTGTTTGAGGAACAATTCGCCCGAGTACGTATGGACTGCCAATTTATTCATCGCGTCGTATGAATGGAAGTGCTCCGGAAGGCGGTGCATCGCGTGTCCCTTCTCCCCCGAGATCGGGGGAGAAGGTGGCCGGAGGCCGGATGCGGGGGCTGATTATTCTCGAGCGTCGCGTGCCTGAATTCCATCGTCTTTTCCCCCTCACCCAACGCCGTTAAGGAAAAAAATCTAGACAAAACAGCCGTTATAAGACAAACCTTGGCATGCGGGAATGAAATAAGCCAGACTCCCGTTTGACCACAGCCCCGGCAACGCTGCCGAGAACAAAGGAGTCTGGCTATGAAAATATTTGGCAAGGATGCCGCAAAAAGCAAGCCACAACGATCCACGCATGGTGAACAGTTGGCCAAAGCTTTGAATTGGATTATTACCGACGATATGTTTGCAGAAGTTGTGCTCCACGGCAATATAGATTGGACCGTGGTGCATTTGGTCCGAGTGGCAATCCTCTGGGTCTGGAGCGACAAACGAGAGCTTGTCGTTTCCGCCAATGACGCATTCAAGAAAACTGCTGAGCTGTTCGGCACAAGTGGGATTAAGTCCTACCAGACGTTGATCAATGCGTTGAAGAAATACTCAGGAAAGATCTTGGCATTGTTGCAGAGGCGAAAGCGTCAACTGATGGAGGAAACGGATTCCGCAAAGTTCCGAATCGGTATGTGGTTGGCGTTGGCGGTTGATGGTTCACGGCTGGACGCACCGCGAACCCAGGCGAACGAACGACAATTCTGCAAACAGCAGAACAAGAAGAATAAAAAGCAGAGCAAGAAAAAGAAAAAGCGTGGACGACACGCCAAGGCGCGACAACCTGTGAGCAAGAAAAGTCACTACAATCCGCAACCCGTTGGCCCGCAAGTTTGGCTGACTCTCATGTGGCATATCGGCATGCGAATGCCATGGGCGTGGGAGATCGGCCCGAGTTACTCGAGCGAACGCGCTCACTTCTTAGCGATGCTGGAAACTATGGAATTCCCTGAAAACACGCTGTTTTGCGGCGATGCAGGATTCGTGGGGTACGATTTCTGGAACGCGATCGACGAATCAAACCATCGCTTCCTGTGCCGTGTTGGCAGCAATTGTCGTTTCCTCAAGAAGCTTGGACGTGTACGCGAACGCGATGGCATTGTGTACTGCTGGCCGCAGGACAAGCAAAGAAAAGGTGTGCCGCCGTTGGTGATGCGGCTCCTCCGTTTCAACGATGGCCGTGGCGAGGTCTATCTTGTTACCAACGAATTGAATCCTCGCAAGTTGAGCGATTCTCTCGCGGGTAAAATTTATCGTAAACGTTGGGGAATCGAAGTTCAATTCCGATCTCTGAAACAAACGTACCACCGTTCGAAGCTGCGTGGGCGCACTCCGGAGGTTGCCGTGCTGGAGTTGAGTTGGTCGCTGGTCGGTCTCTGGATGGCGCAACTCCTCGCGTTGAAAGAGCAAACGGATGTGCTGGAACCGGATGCGCAAACCAGCATCGCGCAGGTGCTGCGGATTTTGCAGGAGATCCTTCAGCGTCCAGACGTTGTGCCGATTCTCGGCGCGACGTATCACGATCGAATGGCTGACGCGACCACAGACACTTACCAGCGCAAGAGACCAAAAAAGAGTCGCAACTATCCACGCCGCAAAGAAGAACCAAGAACCGGTCCGCCTAAAGTCACACTCGCGACCGCCGCGCATAAAAAACTCGACCGACAAATTCAATCCCTGCAAAATACAGCATGAAATTTTCCTTAACGGCGTTG
>JBBQSE010000236.1:0-12377 GCA_038214195.1 Planctomycetales bacterium | reverse complement strand
TTACTGTACATTCACACCTCTGCTGGTTTTCAAGCGCCCATCAGTGGCTGGTTTTGAAGCGATCAATGACAGCAGCGGGGATTGAGGCACGCTCTGGCTGCCCGAAGTTGCGACCTCTCGATGGTCGCTGAAATAGAGCTTTTCTGTGGTGAGGGTTTCTCCAATTCTGCTTCGCGTTGTCCGTGCTGGTTGTTCGTGGCCGGCACGGAGATTAGTCGTACGCCGCAAGAACTCCCTGACCTTCCAAGAAAAAGTTTCAGTTTTTGCGTCACAGTTCACAAGACCGGGGCTATTGGATGGGTGAGCGGACAGGAGAGAACCTGAAACTGGTTCTCTGAGAACCGCCGCAAACCACTACAACCCTGGGAGCCTGATCATGTTTCGCATCGCCGCATTCGTTCTGACATTCGCTGTCACCAACGCTGTTTACGCCGACAAAGCGGTCACGCTTTCGTTCGGGGAACAGTCCGTCCGGGCCGATGCTCAACTAATCCGCTACAACATGTACTACGTTCTGGTTAGTAAGGACGGGAGTTTTGAGCAGGGCAAGCTGCTCCAGGTGAACCAGCTCAAAGCCGATCCATCGCGTTACTCAGTGGGAACCGGTGCTTTTTCATGGCCCAACAAGGTCGAATCCATGACGATTCGCTGGGACGAGGGCAGCGTCGAGAAGGCTCATGTGACGCCGCTTGACACAGAAACCGGCAGGCTCCGCTACAGCATCTACGACCATACTGACAAGAAGCAGATCGGGGATCGCTACGAGGCAACCCTGAGTCGTTTCAAGAGCCTTCCCGCTGTCCTCCAGGCGGCCGTCACGGACAACCTTGACGGCGGGGCATCAGCCGCAGAACGCGACCGGGCTCGTGCTCAGCAAGCCGATCGGGAACAGCTAGCGGCCCAGTTACAACTCGAAATGCAAATGGACAGACTCAAGTTCTACGACAGCATGAACCGCATGTACTCGGAAGCGTTCGGCTTTCCAACAATCGACTGAGGTCTGCGCCAAGGCGACGGCCGTTCCGTCATCGACAACGTGAATCATGTAGATCGGCAGGTTGAGAAACCGGACACCAGCAATCGGCGGCGGGGGCACAATCAGCAGTGCATCAACGTGACCGGCTGCCTGAGTGCAGCCGACTGGACACAGCGACTTGAAGCACCGAGTTGCAACCACGGAGTTTTTTGACAACTACACGGATTTTCCATGCACGAAAACTGATTTGATTCGTTGACTGAAGTACATTATCACCTACAGATTGTGATTTTCTGGACTTTGTCATGAAGCTGATTTGCGAATCGTAAGAGGACATCCATGAAGAATGACAAAGACTCGACTGATGACCAACTTTCGCCCGATGAGCAGGAGACTTTGTGTAATCCCATTGATTCAGGTTCTGCTGCCGAATCGAGCACAGATTCTTCCGGGGATATGCTTCCGCCAATTGGCGGGGGTGGCGGAATTGGTCGCGGTGGTTCTGGAGGTGGAGATTCGGAGTATGATCCCAGGGATCCCAAATGCTGGCCGGAGATTGAAGGCTATGTCATCGAGGCATTCCTGGGGGGCGGCGGATTTGGCAACGTGTACCGGGCACATTCAACGAAGCTCGACGCCACTGTGGCGATCAAAGTTTTGAAGCCCGAGGTACTCAACCGATCAGACGCTGTCCAGCGATTCGCACAAGAGGTGACCACCGCAGCCCGCAACCGCCATCTGCATGTCGTTCAGGTGCTGGACACCGGCGTGGTGTCGATTGCGACTTACGACCGTTGTCAGTACATGGTCACCGAGTACCTGTCGGGCGGAGACTTCCTTTCATGGTTGAGTCAACATCCTCGAACAAGGCGAAGCGACGAGAATCTTCGGCTTGCCGTCCAGAAGGTGGTCCAGGTCTGTCGGGGTCTGGAGGCTCTTCATCAGGCAGGAATCGTTCATCGTGACATCAAGCCGGAGAACATTTTACTCGACCCGGAAGGCAGTCCTAAGCTTGCAGACTTTGGTCTCGCAGGCATCTTTGACGCGCAGCTGGCAGCAACCCGTAGCGGCCGGATCAACCTGCCTTTGAGCGATGACGCGGATGCACCAATGGTGTCCCGGCTGACCATGACTGGGGATATCTTTGGGACGCTTGGCTACATGGCTCCGGAATTGTTACTGGGAATGGAGAATGCCACTCCTGGATCGGACCAATACGCAATCGGAGTCATTCTCTACCTGATACTCTGCGATCTTCGTCCGTTTCAGGCAAAGCGGCGTGATCCAGATGAGCGGCGGCGAATTCAGAATGTCGTTGAACGTCTCGACAAGAATGAAACTCCGCCTGTGATGCAGCTGCCCAGTTCGAAAAGTACGTTTCGGGATCGCGGCCTGCAGTTCATCTGTATGAAATGCCTGCGCCCGGACCCAAAGCTACGGTATTCAGGCGTGGCCCAGCTTCGCACTGACCTGGAGCGATGGCTGAACGGTGAATCTGTCGGCGAAGGGCCGCTGATTCGCTTCTGGAATGAACGGATCTATCTCCCGATCAAATCGCGGCCATTTCATTACCTCGGGATAGCAGTCGCAGCCCTGTCTACATTGGCAGTCATCTATGGGTTCAGCAATCGCCTCAAGTATGAGGCTGAATTGAGTGCGAAGAACGATGATCTGTCTGAGAAAAATGACTTGCTGCAGGATGCGATCAACGAAGCAAAGTTAAATCTGGAAAGAGCAGAGGAGAGCGAGCAGAGAATTCGCGAACAGCTTGTCGGCACTTATCTGGCACAGGGAGAGCGTTCTGCTGATGCAAATGACCTTGCACAGGCTGCTCTTGCTTATGCCGCCGCATGGCAGACTGAGGAAACAGCTCCTCAAGTGTCACCGAACACACTGAAGGCACTCGCGATACGGTGTGCCGTCGCTGCGGAACTGGCACCTCGGCAGCGATTTGCTTTCTGGGGTGAACAGGCAACTCTGCAGGCCGAATTCAGTTCAGACGGCGATGCACTCACCTTGCTGAACCGAGGCGTCCTGAGAACTGTCGATCCGCAAACCGGAGATCCGCGAATCGACAGTCTGAAACAGAATGGACCTATCAAACAGTTTTCGGTCAGCCCTGAGGGAAGCACTCTCGTATCATGGGCCACCGCGTATGATCAAACGCCGTTGCTCTGTCTGTGGGACGCTGCTACTGGAATGCAGAAGGTTGAGGTCGCAGCCACATTTCATATTGGCAACCTTCTCTTCAGCGACGATGGCACAAAGATTGGTCTATGCACCTCTACGGTTGGTGGAGCGGAAACGGGCCGCGTTGAAATACGAGACAGCGCGACTCTGGAGTTGTTGTTCTCGGCAGATACACCATCTCCCGTCGGCGCTATTGCATTCAGTGCCGACAGTGAGCAACTGGCAGCAGTGCTGACGGGAGACACTTCGCAGGTCATGTTGTACCAGGTCGAGGGTTTAGCCGAGCAGTGGCAGAAAGCTGTCACCCCGGGCTCGGACTTCTGTGATCTTGCGTTCAGTCCTGATGGATCGCGTATCGCGATAGCGTCTTGCATGGGAATCGCACTGCTGTTTGACGCTGCATCGGGCGAGCCCCTGACGTCTCAGACGAATCACTTGCAGATGAGTGACGTTGCCGTTGATTACTACGGCAGGAAACTGGGATTTGTTTCATTCTCTCCTGATGGCACCATTCTGGCGGTTGCCTGCGGGGACCGCACGGTGCGATTCTGCAACTCCGCCGATGGACAGTCGCTGGGAATGCCCATGATTCATCAGGATCACGTGACTTCGCTCGATTTCAGCGTTGACGGGACGCAATTGGCAACGTCATGTCTCGATGGAACCGCTCGCATCTGGAAGGCTCCCTCAGGCGTCGCCACCGCTGGCGTGATGCAGCATCTCGGTGCTGTATTGTCCGCAAGATTCAGTCCAACTGGTGAAACAATACTAACCGCAGGTGAAGATGGTACCGCTCGCATCTGGAGCTATCGACTGCCGGCGCCAGTCGTTCCAGAACAAGGTCAAGTGCTGAGACAGTCCGTCGTCAGCAACGATGGAAGCCGTCTGGCTACGCAGACGTCTGCCGCTGAATTTCGAGTTTGGGACACCAAGGCGATGACTCCCGAAGGTCCGGAGTTCAAGTGCAATCATCCCGTTCATCTGTTGCAATTTGGCTCAGATGAATCTCTGTTGGGGTTGGCAGGGCTTGAAGAAGATGGAAACAGTGCCGTCTCCGTATTTGATGTTCACAACGGAGTAAAAACGAGTGAAACATTTCCCGTAACAGGATTGCCACTGAGTCTTCGGTTTAGTCCTGATTGTCAGTGGCTTGCCGTGCAATCATCTACGGCAGCCGGGAAGCTATTGGTGATCCGAGATCTTGAACACCAGGAATCTCACGCAATCAGCGTGTCGCAAACGGACCGTCTTGTTTGGAATCCAGCCAACACCAACGAAGCCTTTGTGGGGAGTCGCGATGGGTTGATTCATCGAGTCACTCTTCCATCGGCTAAGGTGGAACTGACAGGCGCGAATGGTGGTTCTCAGGTCTTTCGCGATCTGAATATCAGCAAGAATGGTTCCATGTTGCTCTCGATCACTGGTAGCGAAATTCGGGTATGGGACACGAAAACATGGTATCCAATCGGGCAGCCACTGACACATGATCAGGAACCCAATGGAGGCGTCTTCTCGTCGGATGGAGAACAGTTACTGACATGGGGAAATGACGGCACGGCAAAGGTTTGGCGTCTTGCTCCCGATCGATCCGAGTGGACATCGACAGGGCAAGTTCAGCATTCAGGGCCATTAAGCGATGCGATCTTCAGTCCGGATGGTCTGCTGTTTGCCACAGCGAGTGAAGATGCCAGTGCCCGTGTCTGGGAAACATCCAGCTGTCTCCCCGTCTCTCCGGCGTTGCACCACGAGTCAGCAACTCTGGGGCGACTGGAAACCCAGTTGGTCCGGTTTACGCCCGACGGACGTTCTTTGTTTTCCTGCGCACAAAATTCAGAGCACCTGCTGAGCGTGCTGCCTCTTCAAAGGGTCATGGTACATGTGGAGCAGGATCCTCGATCCATGGACTCAACATTAAGGCCTTTTCTGTATCGGTCCATGATGCTGGCATGGCGGTGGAATTTGGCAAACCATTACCCCGACTCAAACGCGGCAATGAAGGCAGCTGAGTTTGCCTCGGGAATGCGGATTCAGGAGTCTGGTCGATTCTGGAGACTAACCACCAAAGAAATGCCCAACGTCCTCGATGCGATTGCAGATACGTTCGGTAATCCATGGGCGATACGTCAGAACCTAGGAAGACTCGCATTACGGGAAGGAGATCTCGAAGAAGCGGAAAGGCAGTACGCAATCGCCGTAAAACAGCAGTCAAAGAGTGGCGTGCTCCTATACGAATACGGACGTGTTCTGGATGACCGCAGCAAACCGCAGGAAGCGTTTGAGGCATTGTCGAAATCCATCTCTGCTGGATTCACGGAATCGAAGGTCTATCTCGCTCGGGGCAGAATTCTTGAGAGCCTGGGGCGCTGCGAGGATGCATTGCCGGACCTTCGCGAAGCCACTGAATCGTCACTGGTTCCCCAATACGCCCGACTCGAACTCGCGAACTGTGAGGCCGCATTGGGACAGTTTGATACCGCCGCCGCCAGCTACGATACAGCCTTTAAGGAAACAGCAGCGTTTCAGGATATCGTCGAACCGAAAGACCGCTATAAAAGAATCGTTCTGGAACTGGCTCGAGGTCGCACTGAGCCCGGTCAGCAAATGGCACGTGAGTTTCTCGAGCAATCTGCCGGGGCAGAAGATGCCTCCACATGTTACCACTCTGCGCTGGCCTGTGTGCTGAGACCGCAAACAGTCGAAGACTGGGCTCCGGTCGTAGCTCTCGCCAAAAAAGCTTCAGCGCTGCTGCCGAAATCACCTGACACGAAAGCGTGTCTGGCGTACGCGCAGTATCGCGCAGGTCATTTTTTGGATGCAAAGGCCCTCTTGGAAGATGTGATTGCCACGCAAGCGGGAATTGCTGCCGATAGTTCACCACCTTCACCGTTGCCCTACTTTTATCTCGCCCTGACACTGCAAGCACTCGATGCCCCTGATGGTGCTAACAAGGCTCTTGAGACGGGAACCCAACTCTTTGCACAGTTGAAGACATCTCCTGACCCGGCATTTCTCAGCACTGAGCTTCCATGGAATCGACGAGCCATTCTCGACGTGCTTGGAAAAGAAGTAGTCGAGAATGTGGTTCGGAAATAGCTGATCACCTGCAGTGTCCATTGCAATGACCAACAGACGTTGGTTCTCTGGAGGATTACAGAAAGGCTTAAGTCAAACTTGATTGGTTTGCAATTCAGGCAGTTGGTCACAGTCGATCAAAACCACTTTCGAAGCATCCACGGGGAAACTTTTCAAAACAGACTGAGCCCAACACGCCTTCATTGCTGTTGGCGGGTTGGGCTCAGAGTTGATGTTTTCATTCAGACAGATCAAATACTGGTATTGATGCTATCGCACAATTAGTCCGTATCGCCTTGCGACCGTATACCTGTCGCTGCGCTGAACAATTTGATTGCTTCTTACCAGAGACTGCCAGCGACCGGGGTTTCGAAGTGGCGAAAAGTAGACAGTCTTGGGAAACGTAGTCATCACCGTGCGGTTCATCAGGGAAGATGCATAGGACTTGACCGGTGAAGTTTTCACTGGAGCAACGAGATTGATGTTGCCAGCACGCGGCGTCAGCGTTGTAGTACTCCTTGCCGCAGTTAACGTGGACACTATCTTCGATGATTTCTGTGCATTTGCTGATGCTATGATGTCGGTGATAGACAGTTTTGATCTACTGGACGACACTGAACTCGAAATCCGATCTTCACTGGCCAATTGACCGTTGATCATATCGACTCCGCTTCCACCGAAGACCATGTCGATCGACGTCGAATCCATGATCGTGTCATTGCCCGCATCTCCGTAGATGCTGTCGGCCGCGATGCCACCGGAAAGGTGGTCATTGCCGTCTCCGCCTCGCAGCAGGTCCGTGCCACTTCCACCATCCAGAATATCGTTGCCGGATTCTCCGTAGAGTTTGTCATTCCCGGCACCACCGTTCAACGTATCGTTACCGGTGCCGCCATTGATAATGTCGTCCCCGTAGCCTCCGTTGATGGTGTCATTTCCGGCACCGCCGTTTAGGGTATCATTGCCGATGCCACCAGTGATCTTGTCGTTCCCGTCGCGGCCATTGACCGTGATCGGAACGGAGTAATACAGATTGGAGGCATTGATCACGTCGTTGCCGTTTGTTCCGTCAACGACAATACTTCGAATATATGCCGCACGGTAGGTGCCAATGACCCGACCATCTGCAATTACCTGGATTGTGTCCCGGACGTTCTTGATCTCCAGGTTTCGTGCGGGCCCATTTGATCCGGCACTGTCCATGGTGACTTTCAGCTCACCGTTGTTAAGTGTTACCGGCTGAGTGAATCCTCCACTCACGGTAGCGGACAGAACTTTTCGGATCTCCAGTTGTTCGGCAGGCTGGGCGATTCCTTTGCGCTGAGCCTTGCGTCGCTTTGGACGATTGAAGAATCCGAAGGATTTGCTTGACAAAATGGCCATTTTGTGTCTCCTGAAGACTGTTTTTCTCTGGGCTGAACTTAGGTTTGTGGTCCGCAGTTCACCTGATTTGGGCTGCTGCCAGAAATTCATTTCGCTGCGGTCAAAATCCTGTATTGGCGGCCCCCAGTTTTGTGACACAAAAAGCGAAATGTTTTTTCAGGATTTCCAATCTGGCCGCCTGCCGATCGGTATTCATGTGGATACCGCACGGGGACTTTAGCTCCGGAAACCCGGAAATTCGTTGGTTTCGACAATCCCCTAATACTGACCGACGTCAACTGCACTTGTCTTCCGTGCCGCAGAAAATCCTTAGAAACGTTGTCACGCTTTATGCAATGGCTGATACAGGAACGCGGTGGCAACGCAATTGCTCCACCTCCGACAGGTTACTCAAATCAGGGGAGAATTCAGACATGCGATTCCTTGTCACCATTTCGATCGTCACGAATCTGTTGTTATGGAATTCTGCCGCCGACGCACAGACTCTCCACGCAATTCTTTGCGGAGACACGGCTTCAAATATTGGAGTCGCTGTTCAACAGGACCTGAATCATGTCAGACAGACCCTCAAAGAAGGTCTTCCAGCTGGACGACTGAACGCAATTGAACTCTCCGGCCCGGGCCTCACGGGCAATAAGATCACTTCGATACTCAGGAATCTTCAGATCCAGGCAAACGACAGCGTGCTGTTTTATTACTCCGGCCACGGGGGATATCTGCCAGGCAGCGGCCACTACCTTTCTCTGACGAATTCTAGTCGACTGCATCGGTCCGAAGTCATCAGTGCGATTACGCAGCCATACACCCCTCGATTCTGGGCTGTGATCACAGACTGTTGCGCGTCCGTTCCCGATGTTGCTGCACTGCCGGTTCTGATTCCCCCACAAAGTACCAGACTGCTGAGTCATCTGTTCCTGGAAACAGAAGGGCGACTGGACATCACCTCAAGTCGTCCGGAACAGGTATCTTTGGTCCTGGATCAAACACGCGGGAGTGCGTTCACATGGGCCTTATGCAACGTGCTGAACGACAATGCCCGTGGGCAGCTTGAATGGGATGACGTCTTTCACAAGGTTCGAAAAGAAACAGCCTCACTGACTGAACAGGCACTGGAGCACGGAAATACGCATCAGCATCGGGGCATCAATCAGCGAACTCAAACGCCGTATTCCTTCCGACCGATGTACGGACGTCAGGTCAACGGGCTTCGCCTGGGCATTGATCACAACAATCTGAGAATCACGTCGATCCGATCCGACCTGCCGGCGGCAAACAGCGAACTGCGAGTCGGAATGCGTGTCAAAAGTGTCAACGGGCAGAACGTGTCGGATGACGATCATCTCGTCACAGCTGTTAATTTCTCGCCCAAAGTTGCTGAGTTCGAAGTTGAACACAACGGACGTGTCAGAAACGTGCAGGTCGAGCTGGCATATTGAAGTTCGAAGGCATCCCAAAAGAATGTGCTGGGAAAGAAGCAAAAACCGTCCCAACACCAACAGCAGTCAGAGTCACTCAACAAAGGATATTTCTAATGAGCTTTACCTTCACAATTCATCAGGCCCCCGACGGGACTGCTGCAGAAGTGTTCGCAGCCGCCGGGTTCCCGGACGTCCAATGCCGCGAGAACATCGATCTGCAGGAAGCATGGTCGACAGGCGTTTGTCATTTCTATCGACCCCAGATTTCCTGTCGGACTATCGAAGTCACTGTTGAGGACGACTCTTTCGAGGTCCGCCTGATGGCGTACTCTTCGCCGGAGGACTACCGTCTGGGACTCAGCCTTGTGGCCGCTGTCGCGCGACAGACGTCGTTGTTGATCCGTTCAGAAGAAGGGGATGTCGTTGACACTGATGCGTTTGCCAACCAGTTCGGCGAAGTGTGGATCGACCACATGGTTCGTTTTCCGCTGGGCATGTTCAACAGGACAATGACTCAGGGTGGAACAGACACTCTCAACGGGGCCATACGGCCATTCGTGGTGGGGCCCAACATGTTGCGTGAACTGCGTTTTCAGGAAGACCGCGACGGATTTCCGGAACGCTTCTTTTCGGCCATGCACAAGAGTCAATGGCTGGATCTTTCCGACTGTTTTGAAGCCAGCATCATCAAAATCACCCTGAAAGATTCCTCGGAAACAAGGTTGCTGTCAACGGTCGGTGCTCCCGGTCTGAAGTATCTCATTCAGAAGGTTGACTTCGTTGGTATTCAGATCGGCAATGATTTGGCATTCATTCCGTGGGACCGACTGGCAAACGCATTCGGAGTACGGCTGACACGACTTGACGAGGAGTTGATCACGATCGATCCCATTGAAGCCGAAGACTGGCCTGCAGTGGGCGAACACCTGAAGACTTTTACAGTGCCGCTTGCCTAAGGAAGCGACGGACTCTGCCTGAACCCAGCGTTGGTGAAGTCAGTCTCCGGTTCCACAATTTCGTGGCTGTTAAATTTCACTAATGCCGAAGATGCGTGCAGGGGACATCATGCAGACAACGATAAATTCTTACGTTACAGAACGATCCGCAGTGTTCCGCAGGACCGACGACGAGTTCGGAGGATTCTCCAACATGTCACGAGCCTGGCCATTAATGCTCTACGGAACGCGGGTGCGGACAACCGAGCATCTGTATCAGGCCATGCGGTTCTCAGCACATCCTGATTTTCAGCGGGAAGTACTTTCCGCCAACAAACCGAAGGCAGCTAAGCTGATCTCACGAGAGTACGACGAATTGACACGAGTCGATTGGCTGGATGTCCGTGTCGATGTGATGCGATGGTGCCTTGAAATCAGACTTGCTCAGCACTTGACGCGGCTTGGATCGCTGCTGGAAAAATCCGGTGAACGTCCCATAGTGGAATTCTCAAAACGTGACACATTCTGGGGTGCTGAACCAAGTAGCGACGGCACACTCACCGGCATGAACGTTCTTGGAAATCTGTTTGATGAACTGCGGACGAAATGGAGAGCTGCACAGTCAAACAATCAGTTCGAAAACCTCACGATCGTCGCCGCACCGATGGTGCCCGATTTTCGCTTCCTTGGCTTGCCAGTTAACACAATCCATTGCAACGATGACGGGATTCAGCCTCGGTTGGTATCATCTGACGACATCTATCGCATGGGGCTGTGCCATCCGTCACAAGCCGGTGAACTGGCAGCCTGGTGCCGACAGGCTCAGTTGAACGGGAACATCAAAACCAAAGACACTGCGATATCTACTTTGCGGTCAGTGTTTCGTGATCGAATTCAACATACTGGGTGAAGTTGGTAAAGAAAGCGGCATGGTATCGTGCGTTGTGGCGGGGAACGTCTGTTACTGGATTTATAGTGGCGAGTACTGCGGCAAGCTAAGTCGGCACGCCGCCGGAATGGACCGGAATGGACCCGGCGACGAAGGCGTTGCTAAAGATTCGTCGAATTGTGGAGCGAGTTTTGCGAAGGATTGAGCGATTATACCGCCGTCGCCGTTGAGTCGATCATTGACACTGATTGCAATGAGTAGCTTTGACGCGTGCAAAGTGGGACTCTGTGCTTTTCATGCAACGTTCACCGATCGATGTTGAGAAAGAAGACAGAAATGGCCAATGCGTTTGTTTCGTTTGCGGGTGAAGATCGCGATTTTGTGATGCGAATGGTGCAGCATGCTGAAGAGCAGCGACATCGTCTGTGGCATTTCATTCGTGATTCGAGACCTGCCGAGGTTTATCTGAATGAAATTGTTTCTGCGATTCGCGGGTGCGATGTATTCATTCTGGTGGCATCACCGGCTGCGCTCGATTCGTTTCAGATCGATAAGGAAGTTCAACTGGCTCATGAAAACAACAAGGCCATCCTGATGATTCAGTTGGGGGTGACCACGGAAGACATTCAGATTCAGCAGACAGACTGGCTTCTTCCAATCGGGGCGATTACCTATCTGCGGCTGGATGCACAGGGGGAAGGCAAACTTTTTAGTGAAGTGACCGGAACTCTGGAATCTTATTCCCCAGTACCGTTGCAGTCGGCTGCTCGCTGGGCGGCTGATTCAACTTTCATTCAGTTGCCTAATCTGCAGCGGGTCCTGTTTCAGACTCCGGCCATAAAGGAGTTTTTGGAAAGCGATCATCAGTTTTTCGTGTCTGCGACCAAGGGGGTGGGGAAAACTCTGCTGCTGAAATGCAAGCGTGCTCGTCTGGTGGAGAAACATACGCGTCGATCAGGAGAGCGATCCAATGTGTTGATGCTTCCGCAGGGCCAGCCATATCTGGACCGCCTTGCCGAAGAATGGCCGACGCTCACTAAAGACAAACAACAACTTCTGGCAGATCTGCGGTCGTCTCGCAGACTTTGGGCAATGGCACTGCGTTTAGCGATTCTCTCGCACTTTCCCGATATGTTTGCCCGGCTGCAAGACGATCTGCTGCCTGTGGGGATCGCACTACCCCTGAAAGACTGCGTGCCTGCGCGCAGTGCAGCCACGATTATCTTCCGCATGCTAATCACCACTCAGTCGGTAAAAACGATTCTTCTATTGCTTGATCGCCGTGAAACATCAGTGGAGCAGGCATTCCGCTCGATCCACAGCGGTGTCTTCTGCTTCATTGATTCGATTGAACAGGGCGTATCAAATCTGACTCGTGCTGCATGGATCAACATGCAGGCGGGACTGATCGAAGCGGCATGGGACGTGATGACCAGCAACAATCACGTAAAGATTTATGCCAGCATTCGGGAAGAGGCTTTTGCCAGCTACACTTCCAACAGCAAGGTGAATCT
>JBBQSE010000235.1:0-12396 GCA_038214195.1 Planctomycetales bacterium | reverse complement strand
AGGGAGTGCTGACTGGAATTCCGGCTGTTCTGCTGGCAGCGGTGTATTTCGGATTCTGTTGCTACTGCATGGAGCGAGCGAATTAAGCATCGAGTGGCTTTTTAGAGTCGTCGTTCGCTCCCAGGCTGTGAATCTATCGATCAGTCGGAGCTTGGTTGTGGTTTTGGGGTGGAATTTTTTGAGGGCGCTTCGGGTGTCGAGTGAAGCGGTGGTTTCTTGTTAGCTGGTGTTCATGGTCATGGATGTCGAGAGTTGTGAGTTTGGGGTGAATCGGCGGTTTTGGAATCGATATTTTCGGGGTTGTCCATCACTGGATCGCCTCGAGGCGGATCATTCTTGTGAAGTTGAACGCGAGAGCGTGCCACAGGGCGACAGCTTTCACTTTCACCAGGCCGCGAACATTGAACTGATGAAGGTTTCGGTTGCGACAGTCGGCGTTGGGGAATTCCGCGACTGACGGTCTTTGTTTGTACAGATCTTTGTATTCCTGCTGGCTCATCCGCTGCCGGAACGCGGCGTATTCAGCCGTATCGCCTCGCTGTGGGGCGTGAGGATCCTTGCCATGGTTTTCCAGTTGTTCAGAACGTGGAACGGTCGAGACGACTTCCGTGTTGTTCAACTCCACACGCGTCACATCGTCTTTGGTGGCATAGGCCGAATCGACAAGCACCGTGCCCGGTGTGCGACCGTAAGCTTCGCCGAGCTTTTCCTGCATCGGTCCCATGTGCCCGCTATCGACTCCGGAATTCGTCACCTCCACACCGACGATGATCCGGGCATCCGCATCGGTGGCGAACTGCACATTGAAGGCCGGGCGAAATCCGCCGCAGGCCATCTTCATGTTGCGTGCTTCAGGGTCCGTCGTACTGCTGCGAGTTTGTGCGCCGTCACCCTTCTTTCGCTTTTCACGCTGAGCCGCAAGTTGTTCACGCTCCTTCAGAGCCTGCTCGATGCGTTCGGCACGTTCACGAGCCGCGCGTTCCTGCGCCGCCCGCCGACGCGCATCGCCGTCCCGCCGAGTCGTTTCACTTTCGCCTTCTTCCTTCAGGCGACGGACATGCTCGCCTGCTTCTTCCTGCAACTTCTCGAGCGTTGGTTTCCGCCGAAAAGAACCGCTTCCGGCACTGGCTCGCACCCGCATTCCGTCCTGAGCAATCGTTTCCAGCGGCACCAGTCCCTGATGAATGAGCGACGCGACGGTGTCTGTCAGCACTTTTTCCAGGAAGTCGCCGTGCTCCGTGCGAAAGTCGCTCAGCGTGTGATGATTGACCGTAATGCCGCCGAGGAGCCACTGGTACGGCAGGTCACGTTCGCAACGGCGATCCAGTTCACGAGCCGATCCGATTCCCTCCAAAGTGGCGAGCAACCACAACGCCAGGATCACGTTTGGCGGAATGGCTGTCCGCCCGGCCTGCGAATCACTGACTTTGATCGGAGCGTAGAGCGGCGACAGATCCAGCGAGGTGACGAACCTCCAGACAATTCTGGCCCGATGATCGATGGGCAACAGTTGATCAAGCGAAAGGCATCGCATCTCAATCTGATTCCGAACCGGCACACTCACCCGCGCCCGCCCCCGTGATGTCTTTTGTTCTGCCATCGTCCATGCGCTCCACCAGGATTTTTAAAACCACAGAACGCCATGGAGCGCATCATATTCCGTAAATCCAGGTCAAACGACCTCTATCCGAATAAATTCACAGCCTCTCCGCGAAAGTTGCGAATACGCTGCTTTCGCGGAGAGACTGTGCGATGCTAAGTTTATCTGTAGTTGAGATGCCACAGTCGATCCATGCACACCGGGTCAACTCGCGGCACTCGGATGAAGCGAAACTCTGACGGACACCCGTTTTCCGGAATCTCGACGGCGGTCAAATGACCGGCTTCCAGAAACGCGCCGCTGTCCAGATTCAGCGCGTTATCGTGGACGACTGACTTGAAGACCAGGCTGGCATCCTGCCACGGACTTGTATCCGGAATCCATGAATACAAATAGCACAGCGGTGTGTGACCATGCACAATGAGTTCGGGGAAACCGGGGGGATGTCCCAGCCCGTCGCGATTCCAGCACAGCTCGCTCGCGTTTGCTTCGAGTTGCGCGGCGACCGCGCGTTGTGCATCGTGCATTCGAATGTAAGCGGGCTGGAGTCCTGAATGGACGAAGAGGCAGTTTCTTTCGATGTGATGCGTCTTGCATCGACATAACAGATCGAGGTGACGCTGGGGCAGTTCCCACTCCACACTCTTGAGTCGTTTCGCCACATTCTCCAGATGCCGTTGGGGGTCATCGCGTCGGAATGCCCAGAAGTCCGGGTCTTCGGCTTTTTCAAGACCGTACGATTTTAGCGTGGCCCATGTTTCGTTACTTCGCATCAGAAAGCTGCCCTCCGCTCCGCGAAACATGGACTCCGGGAACGCCGTCAGGTCAACATTCGCGCCGACCATTCGCTGCATGGCCAGCAGCATGACCTCATGGTTGCCGAGTATCACGATGAGATTGACCCCACGCTCTTCGAGGCTCAGCAGCTCAGAATGAACGCCTCGTGAGTCTTCCCCCTTGGATGACAGATCGCCCGTTGAAAGGAAGGTGTCGCCGGGGCGGAGGTCCAGAATTTCCAACAGTTTCGCGAGGGTTTGACTGCACCCGTGAATGTCGCCCACCGCAATAAATCGGCTCATTTTACGTGTAGTTCCCAATCACGAAATCGTCCGACACCTTCAAGCTTCGGTCTTCGACTCGGGCAGATTCCTCAGCAGGTAGATTTCCGTGTTAACATCGCGACTCGCTTCATCCCGTTCCAGGGTCACTTGCCTACGAACCACGTTGCCCACTATTTGTCATTGAAGGATTCAATCGGCATGATCTGTGTATCAGCATCGCTCCAGCGGTACTTCCCCGCCTCCAGGTCATTCAAGAATAATGTCAGGAATTCCTCGAAGCTATTGGCAAGAATCTTCGTTGGCCCATACGAGCGACCGAATCGGAACACTTGCCCCATGACTCCAGATTTTGTTGGATTCATGTCGATGCAGAAATGATCACCTGATCCACTGTCTGTGAACGGGATCCAGCCTTTATCCCACTGTTTCCTCCGAATTGCTCGGCTGCACTTGATTTCAGAAGAATCAAAATCACCTTCTTCAACACCCCGTCGCCACAACATCGCGTTTCTGACAACTTCCTCTGTGGACAGGAAATTCCCATAGTCAAAGATCCTACAGCGGCCATGTCCGTTAAACAACGAATACGACTCCCTGAGGGCATCAGGCAGGGCAATGCCAAGCTGCGTTTCACAACCAGCGATCTCATCTGGCGAAGCTGGTCCTGGAATACGGTCCAATTTGTTTCTGTCTGCCGGAGTATTATGCTTAAACCAATCCAGAATTCGGTCCCACGCCTCTTTCACTGGCAGCGTTGTTGTCATTCGTTCTTCTGCTCCCATTGAGTTTAGTTCTTCGGCTTAGACATCTGCCGTCTGCAAGTGTAAGCACCCATGCACAAATTAAATGGCATCATCGCAGGATTCACAATCAGGGGAGTGACGTCCACAGTCGCCGCAAACCCGGCGAGCGGAGCGGCGTAAGCCCTCCGAGTCAAATGGGTGCAACTCGGTGGGCTGACACCCACCGCTCGCCAAGTGATGCCCCCAGGACTTACGCATGGGTGCTTACCAGAACGAGTAACTTATACTGTTCGTGCAGCAATTCCCAGTGTGCTTCAATGTACAAAAAAAGCGAGCGGCCTGGATACCCAGGCCGCTCATGTTATCGGGAACGCAAGGCGGGCCATGACTTGCGCCACAACAACTGTGGAGATAAAACGCAATGCGTGTGCCAAACTGAGTTTCGGCATGAAGATTCGCAGGACCACGGGAACAGAACGCATCCCGAGTAGTGTTATACGCATGGTTTTCTTTTCTTTTGTCTGATCCTTGCCGTCTCGTGTTTCGTTCCCAGTTATGATGTCTGGGGGAAAGCAGGGCTCCTGCCGCAGCATTTTGCCACACATGGCTGCAGAATACTGCAATCCTGACGATCTTTTGAAGATCTCGTTGATTTGGAACAATTACGAATGGTTTCTGTAAGACTCAAAAGTCGCGTTGCGAGGAATCCCTAAACGATGTACAGAAAGCTCGATCCGCAGAAAACAATTTCCACGCTCAAGACACTTGCCAATCGAATCGACGAGCGATTTCCGGGTGCCAGCCTCAGTAAAGTCTGCAAGGAAATCTCTGCGATCGCCGAGGAAACCTGCGGTCGGATCGCGTGGGTCTCAAAGCCGTACAAGGCCATCCGATTTGCGGTTTTGTTGGTGATCGTCGCCGCCGGATGTCTGGGCTGGTTCCTGATACACAGGATTCGAATTCGCACAGATGGATTCAGCATTGAAGAACTGGAGGCTGGTACGAACGCGGTTGTCCTGACCGGTGCCGCGCTGTTCTTTCTGTTTTCGCTGGAGTCGAGATTGAAGCGTGTGAAGATTCTGAAAGGGATTGATGAGCTTCGAGCGGTCTCGCATGTGATCGACATGCATCAGCTCACCAAGGATCCCAGCCAATTGCTAAGTTCCAGCAGCAATCGTACGAAATCATCACCGCAGCGAACGCTGACGGCGTTTCAGCTGGCTCGCTATCTCGATTACTGCAGCGAGTTATTGTCGCTCATCGGCAAGCTCGCGGCACTTTACGCGCAAAGTACTTCCGACAGTGTGGTGCTGCAGGCAGTCAACGATATCGAAACTCTGACCAACGGGATCAGTCGCAAGATCTGGCAGAAGATCATGATTCTGGATGACGACCTGGCCGAAGAAGCGGCCAGAGAATTGCTCGTCCCGCCACCGTCCGAACAACCTGCCGCTGTAATCATACCAACGACCGAAAACTCGCCAGCAGCTCCAGTCACGTAGCGCCA
Organism: Planctomycetales bacterium; assembly: GCA_038214195.1. Lineage (GTDB taxonomy): Bacteria > Planctomycetota > Planctomycetia > Planctomycetales > Planctomycetaceae > SXXK01. The sequence goes on along the minus strand of JBBQSE010000235.1, from coordinate 7,485 downwards.
ACCACACTCGGTCGCGCCACCTCAAACTTTTCGAACTTCGTTTGAATGTCTCCAAGCAGTTGCTCGGCCCATGGCGGCATGTCGGTGGCATGATCTGCCACAACTCGCGATTGAAGATTTCTCAGGTGACTTGAGATTTCGTCATCCTGCTCGATTCTGCCAACGACTGCTGAAGAATGTGCGTGAATTTCCGCAGTGCCACACCCCGCTGTTGCTGCCGCCTGGTCTAGCTTTCGTTGAATCTCATGTAAGAGTTCTGCAGCCCAATTTGGCATCGCCGGATTTTGAGGAGCAGTATGACTTCCACTTGATGATTCCGAATTCGCCATTACCGCCGCGCTGGATTCGGCCACAGGCGTCCGAGACGTGAACGAAAGACCTGCAGGCATGCCAATGAACGCACACACGGCGGCGAACGGGTCGAGCGCATGGCTCTGTCTTATCCGAGTCGCGTCAAGGCCGACGACCTCACCGGTCGATGGCACGGAATCATAAAAAATCCCGCCGAGCACGAGACTGGGCGCGATGCGATCCTCAAGTCGCTCGATTCGGAATTTGTGTTTGGGAGCTAACTTCGAGGACATTTTCCTCAACCATGTTCAACTGCGGGATAAAGTACAGTGGCCGAGTCACACAGGCGAATTGCCGGAATCTCAAGAGTTTGCATGAAGCCTAGGTCAGGAAAGAATGCTAAGGCAGAAGTTTTGAAATAAGCTGTTCTCCTGTGGTACCAAAGAACCCGCATTTCCGAACTCATCGTTACGGTCGTCCCGGGTGTGAGTAGAGGGTCGGGAGTCTTTTTTGGACGGAAACCTCAGCGTTTTTCAACATGGTACTCTCCGAAAAAGACTCCCGACCCTTTCCTTCATCCACGGTCTCGATTGAGATGTTTAACCGCCACGCCAACGGCGTGCGCGCCCACGCCGATGGCGTTGGGGTTAAACTGGCAAACCTCTCATTCGTGCTCACGCGAGGTCTAACCCAGCCTGAGACCAACCGGCAGCGATTCACCAAGAATCAAACCTGCTTCTTCGCATTCGAGCGATCCGCCCTCCGCAATCAGCTGCACAAGGTGACTCTTCGCTCCCACGGTGCTGAGTCTATCGATAACGCGCTGGCGAAGCCGTTCATCGACGTCCCGAAAGCGATCGTTTGTCTTCCGCGTGAGTTGCATAAGAGTCAGTTGCGTTGTCGCATCCTGAAGGTCACCGACACGCAACAGGACGTCAATCCATGCCGTGATTTCCGGCAGCGGCACCACGAGATTTAACGGGCCATACACGGGAACACGACCGCCGATCCGGCCGAGACTCCAGATCAGCGCGTTTCGCACGGATTCGAATGAAGCACGATTGAAGATGTCCACAATCATGGTGCCCAGTTCGATCCGAGCTGTCTGGGCGAGCAATTCCATTGAGCCCAGCATTCGCCAGATTTCCGCCGCCTCGTGATTCCCGGACGCATACGGTGCCGCCTTGCCTCGACCTGTCTGAACCTGTCGGAATCGCTGGCGAATTGCTGGCAGCACAGTCGATGCGATTTGCGTCTGACGTCCGGCTGCAAGTCCGCCGGAAATGCGACGGCACAACGTCCGCAACTCCGCCAGACATGCTGACGTTGAATGCACCAGACGTCCATTTGTCGCCTTCCAGGTTTCTTCGACCCGCCAATCGTCCGCCGCCATCCCGAAGCCTGGCCGCAGACAAAATCCAACCAGATTCAGCCAGCGCGCTTCGTGCAGCGCACTTCGTTTACGTCCATTGCTCAGTTCCAGAAGTTCGGCCCACAGGGCTCTCAGCAGTGATGGCGGCCAATCGGATCGTGGTTGACCGATGACTTCGGTCAATCGTTTCATTGTCTCTTCCGGACGAACCGTTCCGTCCGATCCAAATACACTGCGGAGCACATCCACTGCGCAGGCAATCAGCTCCAGATCGACGATGCCTGACTGCTCGGCCGTCCCTGTGTGTGCTTCCCGGTCAGTTTGCGTCGCCGATCGGACGTCGAACTGCAGCTGCCAGCGGCGCGAGTTGTCGATTTGTTCGCACCAAAGGTCCAGCGTTCCGATTTCCGTGAGCGTGGCGGAAAGTCGCGCGTCCACAATCGCCACATCGCCGCGTTTGCGACTCGACAGTACGGTCCGAATCGGAGGCAACGCGGACAATTGCTCCGGATCGTAAGGAATGATTTGGCCAGGCTGATCCATCAGACGCGTGCCGGACACAAAAATCGGAAACTCGACCGGCTCCGATGTGCGGACTTTGAAAATTCGATCGATCACGGTGGGGCTGGAGGACGATTCGGTCCCGGCCGCGACCAGACACAATGCGGCTTGTTGACCGTCGGCTTGTTCCACGCCAACATAATACGTCCGAGCCAAACCGGCAACGATACGGATTCCGACACCCCGGCGGACCATGCCAAAATACGCCGCGCCTCGTGCCACGGCGAGATCCAGGCGGTCATTCCGAAGAACAATGGGTGACCAATCCGCATCCAGAGGTCGAAACCACTGTTCCATCGCAGCGATGAGGCGATCTCGCAATAGAGACGATGCGAAGAATCCGCCATTGAAGAGGACAATGTCAGGCCTCGCGGCGTGACCCGATTCTGCAGCGGTAACGTCGTCATGCTCATCCGTGTGATTTACCTGCTGATGCGCCTGCAGAAACGTGGCAAGATATTTGGTGATGGCCGGGTCGGCCGCATAGGGCAAACCGAATTCCTGGAATCCTGATTGTCGACTTTGAGGCCGCTCGTCGAGAGCGACTTCCGGGAGAAATCCATCGACAAACAATCGCACGACTTCGTCTCGTTTAAGCTCTGCCTGCAGCGCCCCTCCGATCAGACGCGAACCGGCTCCCGACAAAACGACCGTGTATGTTTCCGGCGCGTTCGATCCAAGCAGGACTTCCTTGGCGTGACGGCAAGCCGGGATGAGCATACTCCATTGGCGAGGTTCCAGGCGACCGCCATTTGTCAGACGCTGTTCCACAAAATGGGCAAGTGCCAGATCCAGGTTATCGCCGCCTAACAGCAAATGATCGCCCACCGCCACGCGATGAAACTGCAGGCGTCCCTCTTCACCAGCGCGGACGTGAATTAAACTGAAGTCCGATGTTCCGCCGCCGATGTCGCAGACCAGGATTTTCTGCCCCGGAGAAACAATCTTTTCCCACTCGTCGCGATGCGCGTCAACCCAGGAGTAGAAGGCGGCCTGCGGTTCTTCCAGCAACACAATGCGCGGCAGTCCAGCCGCTCGCGCCGCCGCCACGGTCAGTCCACGGGCCACTTCGTCAAACGACGCAGGGATCGTCAGCACAACGTCCTGATCCGCCAGCGGATGCTCCGCGTGGGCAGCATCCCACGATTCTTTCATGTGCCGAATATAGCGTGCGCTCGCTTCAACGGGGGAAAGCCGTTCAACATCGGCTGCTCCATGCCACGGCAACAGCGCCGCCTTGCGATCAACGCCATTGTGACACAGCCAGGACTTGGCGGATTCCACCATGCGACCCGGCAGCGTTCGTCCATGATCCCGCGCGAAGACGCCGACGACTTCTGACGACGCATCCTTGCGCCATGGCAATCTTGTGGCACCAGAATCTCGTTCTTCCGCCAACGCTTCGTAGTGAAACGACGGCAGTGTTTCCAGTCGTTCGACCTGCCCCGCAGCCACGATCTGAGGAATCGCGAATGTTGCAATCTTCCATTTGTCGATGCTGGTATCGACAAAACACATTGCTGAATTTGTAGTGCCGAGGTCAATCCCAACGACGTATCGGGGACGGGACGGTTCGGTAGATTCGGGATCGAGCTTGCTTTCGCCTGAGGTCACGTCGGATATTACCTGTCCAGATGCTGCTGGATCACTTTCGCCGGGCGAAAGGCCATTTAGCAACGAGCCGAAAATAAGTGTCGCCTTTCGCTCCGCGGCTGTGAAAAAATGGGTCTGGCTCCGAACTTCGCTACTGTTTTCGTCGGAGATTCGATTGGTTGTAAGGTGCCTGACCCAATTTTTTCACAGCCTCTCCGCGAAAGTTGCGAATACGCTGCTTTCGCGGAGCGAAACGCGACTCTAAAAAGCCGCACGATGCTTACTTCGCGGCTTTTGGTTTGCCAACTTCCACTATTGCGGCTGGCTCCGCTGGCGGTGGTGCCACCGCCTTAAGCAAGACAGTCGCCAGCGGCGGAACGGTAATCACAATGCTGTGTGGTTTGCCGTGGGCTGGTGTTGGTTTGGAATAGACGCCGCCTTTGTTGCCCAGCCCCGCTCCACCATACCAGTCGGCATCACTGTTGAAGATTTCCTTGTAGTAGCCTGCGCACGGCGCGCCGAGTCGGTAGTTGTCCCGAGGGGCGGGCGTCAGATTGCTGATCACCAGAATAATTTCACGCTGATCCGGCGTCTGCCGCTGGTAGGCGATGACACAGTTTGTGTGATCGTCGCCAACCAGCCATTGAAATCCTTCCGGCACGACATCGCCTTCGTGCAGAGCAGGCTCATTCGCATACAGGCGATTCAGATCGCACATCATGCGTCGGATGCCTTCATGCGTGTCGAAGGTTCGCAGAATCCAGTCGATTTCCGCATCGTGATTCCACTCCGTCCACTGGCCAATCTCCGTGCCCATGAACTGCAGCTTCTTGCCCGGCGCCGCATATTGTCCGGACAGCAGAACCCGCAGGTTGGCAAACTTCTGCCAGGTGTCTCCGGACATCTGAGACAACAGCGACTGTTTGCCGTGGACCACTTCGTCGTGTGACAATGGAAGCACGAAGTTTTCGGAAAACGCATAGATGCCGCGAAACGTAAGATCGTTCAAATGGTACTGGCGATGAACGGGATCCCGCCGCATGAATCGCAGCGTGTCGTTCATCCAGCCCATGTCCCACTTCATCGTGAACCCCAATCCGCCGGTGTAACAGGGGCGCGAGACACCGGGCCACGCGGTGGATTCTTCAGCAATACTCAGTGTACCTGGGAACTCGGCATGAATCAGCGTGTTGAACTGTCGCAAAAAGTCAATCGCGGACAGGTTTTCCCGCCCGCCATATTGATTGGGAATCCACTGATCGGAGTCGCGGGAATAGTCGAGGTACAGCATTGAGGCGACGGCATCGACGCGAATTCCGTCAATGTGATAGACGTCGCACCAGAACTTAGCGCTCGATGTCAGAAACTCGGAGACTTCACGCCGGCCATAGTTGAAGATCAGTGTGTTCCAGTCCGGATGGAATCCGAGTCGCGGGTCAGAATGCTCATACAGGCAAGTGCCGTCGAACATGGCCAGCCCGTGGGTGTCCGTCGGAAAGTGGCCAGGCACCCAGTCCAGCAGCACGCCAATTCCGCGCTGGTGCATGTGGTTTACAAAGTACTGAAAATCATGTGGCGAACCGAACCGCGCCGTCGGAGCGAAATAGCCGGTCGTCTGATAGCCCCAGGATCCATCGAACGGATGTTCCGTGATCGGCATGAGTTGAATGTGCGTGTAGCCAACTTCAAGGACGTAGTCGGCCAGCGCATGCGCGAGTTCGCGATAGTTGAAATACGTCCGTCCATCGTGCGGGCGTTTCCATGAGCCGAGATGCACCTCATACATCGACACGGGTGCTTTCAGCCAGTTTGTTTCACTGCGACGTTTTAGCCAGGCACTATCGTCCCATTGAAAGTCGCGGAGACTCCAGACAATCGACGCCGTCTGTGGTCGCATTTCATGGTAGAAGGCGACGGGATCCGTTTTCTCCAGCAGATGACCGCTCTGGGTGCGAATTGCATACTTGTAGCGCGTGCCCGGCAACACCCCTTTGATCACACCATGCCAAACGCCGTTGTCACTGGAATTCAGCCAGTCCCTTCCGGCGGTCCAGCCGTTACCGTCAGTGATGACCGAAACTTCGCGAGCGTTGGGAGCCCACACGGCGAAGCGAACACCGCCGTCCACCAGATGAGCGCCCCAGTAGCGATACAGTGTTGCCGCGTCGGCAGCCTGATCAAATGTGCCGGGCTGAGACTTTGCTGGAGACGGCGCAGATGTAGTAGGTGTTGACATGGCGTCTTTTGGTTAGTCTGAACGAAAGGGGCACCAGCATGATCGCTGACCATGATTCCTGGTGACGGGCAACGAAATTCTCTCTGAGTTTCACCAGCGACACAACCGGAACGCAGAATTCCATTCTGGCGATTCCCAAACTGAATCAAAATAGTTCAGTCGTAAGCAAGCGGCTTTTCAGCCAGGTCTGCGGCACGTTTCCGGTTTTCCCAGAGACGAGTAAACAATCGGCTGAATTGCGGAGATGGGACTGCATTGCCACCGGTCGATGTGCCTTCGTCGGGATCCGACTGGAAACTCGCTGATTCCTGCCCACCGACGCCTGCCTGAATTTGCATCGCGACCGGGATTGCGTCTGCGACAGCCGTTCCGAATTCCAGACGCCACTCCGCGCGGGAAATTAGATTGTCGGAGTGTGGCGGACGAACGCTTTTCGCCTCTGACCTGGCGATACTGCCTGGCGGGATACTGCCTGAACTCGACCCGGTACGCCGAAATTGCTGCAGGTCGGCGTTAAGATCGGCGATGGTTTCCGTGATGGGAAAGACGTCCTCGTCCTCTTCGGACGATGGTGAGACTCCCTCCAAACGGCCTCTGAACTCAACGGCAGACAGGCTGAAGAATCCATTCGCATCCGTCTGAATTGACGTTTCTGATGGACGTGATGAAGTTGCAGAGGCTTCGTGCCCCGACACGGACGCATCAATGGTACCGTCGGAATCGCTGTCCACAACGGTGTCCTGCGAATCCAGTTCGGCTGTGTCCAGACTTAAGTCCTCGTCCAAAGAAGCGAAGATCAGTTGCCCGTCATTCCACAATTTCAAGCCTGAAGAACCTGAAGAAACCGACGACGAGCCGTCAACTTCGGTGGCTGTCATGTTGCTGTATGAAGTTTCATTCGTAGATGCGATTGCGGCGGTTGGCATGTTTCGGAACAGCACAAACGAACCCGCTTCACTGCTGGGCGAGCTGTTCACAAATTCGCGGATCAGGCTTGAGTCCGTCGTCATCGTGATTGTGATCTGGTCGATTGACTGAATCCATCCCTCTGGTGTGAACTGAAGGCCTGCCGCGCTACGCTGATTGATTGCCAACATGCCGTAATCCGTCAGCATGAGCGGCCTTGTCCTTGCCGGAGAAACAATGGGCGACATGCCGTGTGAAACGTCACGTCCGAGTGCAATCCACGTGTAGCGGTCAAACACTGGCGTGCGGTTCGAAAAACCAGACTCCGCAAGGTTCATAAATCGTGATGGCACACTGGAGACCGGACTGGCCGCATTGTTCTGAGCTGGTTCTTCGTCCATCGATACCGTAGCGGGGGCGAATAGAACGGCGGCTTCAGTCACATCCAAGGCGGCGATTTCCGCCTCCTGATGCGGCGTGATGTCATCAAACAGCACGCCGTCATCAAACAGCACGCCGTCATCAA
>JBBQSE010000234.1:0-12408 GCA_038214195.1 Planctomycetales bacterium | reverse complement strand
GTGCTTCCGCAGCTGGAACATCCTGAGGGGACCGCACAGGTCGGACTGCAAACCGGTGGCACGGCACAAGTTGGTTCGCAGTATTGAGCGCTGGCGGTCGGGGTGACACAGGCGGCGAAGGCCAGTACTGCGAGTCCTTTAACTATAACGCGAATCATTGGTTCGTCCTCTTGACCTGGTCGGGATTCCTGAAACGCCTGGCCATGAAACTGACCGGCGTGGATTGTTCTCTGTCTGTAGATCGTCGTTTTTGTGTGCCTCGCACTGCAAAAACACCTGGACATTGACCAACAAAAAAACGCTGACCACGGCGATAGCGCGCGATCAGCGTTTGAGTAGTAACCCGAATGTTCGACACACTCGTTAAAGCTGTTTCAAGTCCTGCGAATGGTCGCTAATCCTGCGGTCTTATGTTGGGGGGGCGAACTTTTAACAGTCGAACTGAAGCTGTCGCTATTTCTGTTCCTGGGCTACGCGAGTGACAGGCAGGGTTTGATTCAGAGTTCGGAATTCGTCGCGCAGTCGTGTGAGCTGAGCGATTTGTGAATCATCGCTTCCCGGAGCCTCTTCGACGGCGGGTGCTGTTTGACTAACTGAGCCTGATGATTTGGCTGCCTTAATGAGGTCCGCGAGGTCCTTAATGAGGTCACGCATATTCTTGACTGTGTCGTCACTCGATGAATTACCGCCGCTTGTGCTACAGCCAATATTTCTGCAGACCTCACAGGCCGCAGGTCTTGCCAGTCCAATCAACAGATCCGATATTAACCCCTGAGTCTGGGCCGACGCCAGTGAGGTCGATTGCGGGTCTGTCGTATAGTAGACGGTCGATGGTGTTGCAAATGTTTGCGGTACGAACGATTGAGTCGTAAATGCGGATTGTGTCATTGGTACCGTGTAGTACATCGGGGCGGCACTGACGGAACTCATTTGAGTCGGTACAAATTGCAACGACTGGGCTGAGGTGGTAGAGAATGTCATTGGTGAAGCGACAGTCATCGGTGCTGCGTACGTCATCTGAGTGGAATACGTCATCGGAACCGAAGCCACAGATGAGGTTGTCATGGTGCCGTTCGGCACAACATAGGCAACATGCTGTGGGTTCCTGCATTTGTCGCACGCCGAGGATTGACCAGACAGCAGGCTCAGCACCGCAATCGACAAAATCAGTTTCTTCATGGAGCAACTCCTCACAAGGCAGCAATCATCAGGGGAAGGACGATGGCGCGCATGATGTGCGCAGCCGTGTTTGCATCTGAGGAACAGTCTTCCCGCAGATTTTGCCGTTTGCCAGGAAAAGTTGCCGCATTCGCGCCACTCCGGGAAAGCAACGATCGGTTGTGACGGATCTCATCGCCTAATGGGAATAACTCGACTGTTCGTTCTTAGTTCACCCTGCTACGGTCATGACTGTTTCTCTGAATGTTCCATCTTAAACGGATTCCAATCGTGGACGAATCCCGTCAAGCAGCCGCCTCGACCAACGACCGCATTGCGGCTCTGGAGTCGCGATTGCGCTGGCAGGTTCGCTTGACAGGTGCCGTGTTGGTCGTTGTGCTGACGGCATTTGTGCTGGGGGCCGGGCCGGGTGGATTCGAAGAAATCAAAGCGCGGCGATTTGTTGTCAGTGATGAGGAAGACAATCCTCGTGTGCTGCTGACATCACACGGTGGCGCAACGGTCTTGTCGATGTTTGATTCCGGCGGAACTGCGCGGGCTCGCTTCTCCGTGTTGGAAGATGGTCATCCGGAAATAGCGCTACTGGATGCGTCCGGGCAGACAATGATTCGGCTGGCCGAGCGCGAAGGTGCCGTTCAGCTGCTCATGGAAGATGGACAAGGACGCGGCAAGGTGATTCTCGGGCAGACGAACAGTCAGTTCGGAATTGACGTCAGCGACTCCAGCGGCGATTCGGGGCTGCGGTTGAGGTCTCAACCGGAGCAACCGCAACTGGCGGTGATCGGCTCCGATGGCGGCGGGGTTGTGCAGATCTTCGCTCACGCGGATAAGTCGGGGCTTTCCATCTCAGATTCTTCCGGTCAGCCCGGAGCGATCTTGACGATGCTGGAAAATCTTCGCCCGCTGCTTCTGCTGCAGGGACAGCAAAAACGAACGCTGGTGGTTCCGCAGGAGAACGTTGCACCGCGTCCGGTGAGGCAATCCAAGACCAACCCTGCGATTCCGCAACAGTAGCGTGACGCTGACTGGCGAAGCTGAAGTTGTCGTCAAATGACGACTCGAAGGCGAAAACGGGGAGCAAATTTGAGCCTGGATGTTCGCTCGTACCGATGCACCGCCGTGGCTGGTGCGACGCTCGCCATGATTCGTTCCACGCAGGTCTGCAGGCGGAACGGTTATGTATGAGGATCGACCGCACTACGCAAAGTTCTGAAATCTGAGCCATTGATGCTGGAAAACCAGTAGCTAAGTAATTAGCTTGAGTGTCCTCAGGGGGAATCCACAGGATCGGAATTCCATAAGCTGAAGCCGAAGGATCGGAGTTTTTGTTTCTTCCTTCCTTTCCTGTTACAGGAGTTGATTCCATGGCAAAACGTCGTTCTCGGTCAGCAGCGAGTCAAGTTTCGGTCGATGCCGGCGGAACCGGGCAGTCGGGCAGCGGTTCACAATTCGATAATGGAGAAACCACGGGTCGCATGATTGTGACCTTCAGAGACGGTTCGACCGAAGGATTAAAGAAAGGGGTTTCCCGGCTGCAAAACGTGGCGGGGATTGCCTCCGTCAGCAGGATGTCCGACTACGGCCCTGCGTCGTTGGACATGGACCAGGCAACCTCGGCCGCCGCCCTGATGCTGGATCAACTTGGGATCGCCGTCGTGGACGGTGATCCAGATCAGTTCAATGCCATGATGTCGGCTGAAAGTGAAGACGACGGCATGGTGGTTGAAAAGGAGTACGTCAATTTCGCCCTGGCCGATCTGCTCGACGATGACGTGCTGGAATCTGTGCATGAGTCGGCATCTGCTATTGCCTTTCCGATCGCGCTGCCGGCGCATCTCGAGTATCTTCGCGGATACTATGAAGCCGTAAAGCATGTGTATGAAACGATGCGAGCGGGTGCAACGTCCCAAATTCCAATTGGAATTCCAATTGGAATGCAGACAGTGTCTGGTGTCACTTCTTTTAGTGATACGGCGTCGGCCACATGGGGACTTCAGGCGACCGGTGTGCTCGGTTCCTCGTCAACGGGACGAGGAATCAACGTTGCCATTCTGGATACCGGACTCGATACGCGTCACCCGGACTTTCAAAACCGCCAGATTTCGACTCAGTCATTCATCCCCGGCGAAACCGCGATGGATGTCCACGGACATGGAACTCACTGTACGGGAACAGCCTGCGGTCCGCTGCGTCCGTCGGAAGGACCTCGTTACAGTATCGCCTACGAAGCGAATATCTTTCATGGCAAGGTTCTGAGCGATTCCGGGTCCGGTGGTGACGGTGGAATTCTGGCTGGCATCAACTGGGCGATCCAAAGCGGGTGCCAGGTGATTTCCATGTCGCTGGGACGAAGTGTGCGTCCCGGTGAGCCTCCGATGACCGCCTATGAAACGGCGGGGCGGCGAGCTCTGGATCGTGGTTCGTTAATTGTCGCTGCCGCAGGCAACAGCAGCAGTCGTCCGGGTGTCATCAATCCGGTTGGCAGCCCAGGAAATGCGGCATCCATCGTCGCGGTCGCGGCCATCGATCAATCGCTGCAGATCGCCAGATTCTCGGATGGCGGTATTAATCCAAATGGCGGAGAAGTCAATCTTGCCGCACCGGGTGTCGCGATCCGTTCTTCTCTACCGTTGCCTCGGCGCTACGCCGCGTGGAGCGGTACGAGTATGGCGACTCCTCATGTGGCGGGCATTGCGGCACTCATTGCCCAGCAGGGGGCGGCATTTCGCGGGATCGCCCTGTATCGGGAAATTCGGCGGCGAGTACAGAGGCTTTCTCTCCCGGCACGTGACGTGGGAAATGGGCTGGTTCGAGCATTCTGATGCTGCGGATTTTGGTGGAACAGCCGAAGTCTGTTTGAATTCGGCTGTTCCCGTTCTTCTTGCCCGGATGTACAATGACACCGTGAAGTACACGCAGAGTTTTGATGCTTACAGAGAACAAATATGGCAAAAAAGAACGACTTGTCGGACCAGAAAAAGAATCCCTCGAAGCCGCATGCAGGCTCGGGCTCCAGGGCAATGAATATCGTTGTGACTTTGGCCGATAATGCACTGACAGATGTGCGGGAAATCTCTCGCAAGCTAAAGAAATCGGGGATGACGATCCAGACGCAACTCGACGATATTGGTCAGTACATCGGAACATCCTCCGGCGCTGATATCACGCGCTTGGCAGCGATTGAAGGAGTTGCGGCAGTGGAACAACTGGGGGAGGTTCAACTTCCCCCAAGTCCGCTGGATCCTCAATAGGGGGGAGAATCAACTGTTTTCTGATTCACCCTATTCACTCCAGGTCAGCCCCCTCATCGGGCCTGCCACCGAATTCTACGCCGAATGGTCCACCACCCGGGCCAGTACGGCGACGTCGCAGGTTTTTGCGCCGGCGGCTTTGAGGACTCGGGCGGCTTCGGAGCAGGTGGCACCGGTGGTGAGGACGTCGTCGATGATGAGGATCCGTTCGCCGCGGACGACCTGCGGGTCCTGCAGCCGCAGCGAGCCGCTTTGATTCTCGAAACGCTGCCGGACGGAAACGCGTTTCTGAGGACGTGTTTTCTGCGCCCTTTTCAGCAGGCGGACGTCGCAGGGCAATTGGTAACGGATGGCAAGCTCGTTGGCGATGATCCACGCGGGATTGAAATTGCGAACCAAACGCTGCCGCCAGTGTTGCGGAATGGGTACGATTCGATCAAAGGGCAGCGATGCCAGTTCATCCGATCTCGCTGCCGCCAGCAGCGCGCCGAGTGATCGCATGCGGACAGCGGAGAATGACCACTTGGCACCGAGGAGTGCTTTTCGCAGCGAGCCTTCATACATACCGAGGCACACCACGGAATCGAATCGGAATTTTCGTCTGCGACAATGCACGCAGCCATTGTGTGAACTCGCGTACGGACCGATTTCCGCAGCACAGCGCTGGCAGCGGTTGATAGGAGCTGGGCTTAGCTTTTCGATGCAGTCCGGACAATATGCGTTGCCACCATCCGCAGCGGCATGATCCGTCATGCCGCACAGCGCACACCGGGATGGAAACAACAGATCGGCGATTTGCCAGAGTGCTGCTTTCACCATGACCCTCTTTCAAAACTCGTATGCCTCTTCACCGTCCGGCTTTCCGCCGAACGAAGCTCGCAGAGCGCTCACCTGAGCCGCGACGGTGGCATCCGGGCCGGTCAGTTTCAGAAAATAGACGGGCCCTCCGTCCACATTCAGGATCACACTCACCATGCGATAGCCGGGTTCTGCCTTCTTTTTGCCAAGAACGGGCGGGCCGATTGATTTCTGGTAAGTCCCCGAGATGTTCGCGATGAAATATTCGTTCTTGCCCGCCTTCCCCTGGAGAATGTCGGCTTCCCGTCCTTCAGCGTCGAACTGGCCGATCCAGCGACCAAGATTGGCATCCACGCCTCCACCACCGCCAGGGAAAGTGGAAACGACGAACTCTCCGCTTTCCTTATCGCCTTCAGCAGCGGGAATTTCGAATGTCGCCAGACGCATGGGAAGCGTGGCATCCGATTGCTTCCATGACTTTGGAAGGTTCAGCTTCAAGCCGCCAAGTTCCGCAGCGACGGTTTCTTCCGGCTTCTTTTCTTCCTTCTTGTCAGTCTTCTCTGCTGCGTCGTCCTTCGCTTTTTCGTCCTCGGCCTGAGTGACCGAGATCAGTGTCGTGCCACCGACGGCGATTAATGCGGCCATGCCCGCGTGAATCCAGTATCGTAATGCCATTTTTCAATTGCTCCGGGTACAGAACGTTGTGAATACGCAAATTTGCAGCCACCGACTGCGGACATACAGTCCGGATGACACTGCTTTTCCACCTGAGAGCGTATTGTTTGCGAGTGCCGCTCGTTTTTCAAATGGCTGGCCCGATATGCCGGCCAAACGGACCTGAATCGTGGAGGAATGTTCTGCGGAGACTTGCTACACTCCGCCGCAGAACTTCACGGCCCAGCCACACTGCCAGGATTTCCTTGGAAATGCCAGTCGATTTCGAAAATCAGATTCGTGTCCGACACATTGATCACGTCACGCTTGTTGTGCGTGATGTGAACGCCAGTCGCCAATTTTACGTGGATTTGCTGGGGATGACGGAGGTTCCGCGTCCCGCCTTCAGTTTCGATGGTGCCTGGTTTCAGGCCGGCGCGACGTTGATTCATCTGATTGCCGAGCATGATCGCAGCGGACCGGCGGGATATCCTGTGGAGGTGCTGGTGAAGTCAAGTCGGAATCACCACTTTGCCTTTGAGGTGGACGATGCGTATGCCGCCGCAGCGTCACTGAAGGCCAAAGGGATTCCGCTCATTGATGACGCCAAACTCAGACCGGACGGTGCCGTTCAGGTCTTTCTGGCAGATCCGGATCACCATGTGATTGAACTTTGCACGTCACCGCGCAGCTAAACAGAAAGTCGTCATGTCCAGAGAATTTATCATCACCATGACCGCCGGCAATCGCACCGGAATTCTGTCGGCCGTGACAAAAGCGATGGCTGAACTTGGCGCGGATCTTCGCGAAGCAAGTCAGACCGTGGTGCGCGGGTTTTTCACAATGATCTTTTCGGCGGAATTTCCGGACTCAATGGATGAAGCTGTGATTCGAGATCACCTGCAGGATGCCTGCCGTCCGTTTGACATCGAGATCAGCCTGCGTGATCCCTCGGCGCACCTCCGGACATACGCTGCGACGCAAGCCGAGTCCAAACCGTATCGCCTGCGTCTCGGTGGGAAAAACCAGCCAGGAGCGCTCAGGAAACTCAGCCAGGTCATGTCAATGCACAGCGTCGATATCACAGGCATGCACGCGATTCGTACTGTTGAGGGCAGCGGCTTCGAGATGGTTATGCGGCTGGCTGTGCCGTCAACATGTGATATCGAGACTCTATTGAGAGATCTGAATGAGACAGGCCGCGAATTTGAGATGACGGCTGATATTTCTGAGTTCGTTCAATAGTCGGCCGAAGGATCTCTGTACCCGAATTCGTGCGGATTCGGAGGTCTACCGTGGAAGCATCGGAAGTCTCACAACTACCTGCGAAGGAATCGCCCTGGGAGATCGAATGATGCGCATTCTCGTTGTTGTTGGCCTGTTTTGCTGGTGCAGCACCGGGATTGCCCAGACACCCGGCCCCGATTTGACGCAACTCCGCGGACAGATCGAACAAGCCCGCAGCGAATGGAACGTACCGGGGCTTTCCGTCGCCATCGTGAAAGATGGGAACGTGCTGCTGGTTGACGGGTTTGGCGTTCGCGAATTGGGCAAGCCCGAAGAAGTCGATGCCGACACGCTGTTCGCAATCGCCTCAAACACAAAAGCGTTTACCGCAGCGGCCATCGCGATGCTTGAAGAAGAACGAAAGCTGAACTGGGACGACCCGGTTCAACAGCATCTTCCCTGGTTGCAGCTTTATGATCCGTATGTCTCCGCTGAAATTCGCGTGGACGACCTGCTCTGCCATCGAAGCGGCCTTGGAACATTCAGTGGCGATCTGTTGTGGTGGGGCACACCGTATACTCCGGAAGAGGTTTTGCGGCGAGCAAAACATCTCCCCGCCACCGGACGTTTTCGAGCGGACTACGGTTATTCCAATTTGATGTTTCTGGCGGCCGGCGAAGTCGTGCATCAGACCAGCGGACGATCGTGGTCGGAGTTTGTCCACGAACGCATTCTGAGCCCGGTTGGGATGACGCGCACAGCGACCTCAATCAAGGCCCTTGATACACTCGGCAACTTTGCGAGTCCTCACAAACCCACACTGGAAATGGTAAAGCCGATTCCGTGGTACAACTGGGACACGATGGCGGCGGCGGGTGGAATCATTTCCAGCGCCAACGACATGGCGAAATGGCTGAACGTCCAATTGGCGCACGGCAAGATCGATGATGAGCACAGACTTTTCTCCGACGCATCATCGCGCCGAATGTGGTCGCCACACACGATCATTCCGTTCAGTGCGGCAGCTCAGAAGCGTTCACCCACGACGCACTACAAGGCATACGGGTTTGGCTGGAGTCTGGCCGATTACAAGGGCAGAATGACTGTCTCTCATGGCGGCGGTTATGACGGCATGTATTCGCATGTGATGCTGGTGCCGGAAGAACGACTCGGCGTGGTCGTGCTCACCAACAGTATGACGGGCATTTCGTCAGCGATCACTCAGACCGTTATCGATGCGTTTTTGGGCGGCGATCAAACTGACTGGTTGACACAGGGGTTGGAACGAGACCGCCACGATCGTGAAGCCTTCTACAAACGCATCATGGACGCCACGACGCCGAAGGTCGAGGGAACACAGCCAAGCCATGATAAAGAGGCTTGCGTGGGAACGTATCACTGTCCGTTGTATGGCGATGCAACCGTCACGCTGGAGAACGGAAACCTGATCCTGCGGCTGCTGCCCAATCCGGAACTCGTGGCGGACCTCACACATCTGCATTACGACACATGGGTCATCCACTGGCGCAAGGAGTTTGCCTGGTTCGCGGAAGGCACGATTCAGTTCGTGCCGGACGCACAGGGAATTTTCAATGAACTGCGACTGGACGTGCCCAACGATGACCTGTGGTTTGATGAAATCAAGTTGAAACGAAAGCTGTAGGTCAGAATCAAGGCAAAATTGAAGCCGCCCGTTGGTAAGGATGTGCTTCGATTGCTTCCGTGAATGAGATTCAGGGACTTTAGCCTGCGAAGGAAGTCGATTTCGAAATCGCAAAACGCTGCCTCCGCAGCTACCGACGATCTATGCACTACGCAGATGGCACCCGAGGCAACTCTTCGTTCCCGCTTCTATAAATGCGTCCCCCCTTTATGAGTTGAAGCGGGAATAGACGCCCGCGCGGTCGCCTTTGACGATCATCTCGACCGACCGTTGGCACTGTTTGATCACGGGCCGCATTATTAACGTCAACATCATCTTCTCCAATGCAGCTGCAACTTCATGGAGGGATTCGATGAATTCAGCGGCCGACGGCGGGGGCTACTTGCAGAGATTGGCGCACGATTTGCCTCATGTGATTTGGGATTTCGAAGTCGGGTATGGGCAGCTTCGGATTTGACGACGAATCTGACTTCCCTTTCCACTGATTTTCCCAACATACAGCAACAGATATTGCTCGGGCTTTAACCGGAGACTGGATCACAAACATGCAATTTATTGCAGACACGGCAAACTATTGCAGACACTGCGATGAAAGGATTCGCAACAGCCGAAGGCGATCGCCAACCCCGACAAGTGACAAAGTTCTACCTCTTGGCGTTGAGGGCGAAAACGGCGTTGGGAATGACTGCGTTTTCTCAAGTAACCACTGGCTCCCGGCAAACAATCCTGATTCCTTCCGGGCAAGCAATCATCGAGCAACAAAGACTATGAAAAATGCATCGATCCAGGGCATCATGCTGGCACTGATTCTACTTTCTCTCCCCGCTTGCGACATGGTCACCGGAAAACATGAGAAGGAGGGGCATGGCGAGGGCGAGCCGCACCACGCGGAGCACAAGATCCTGGTCACCAGTCCACTCGCAAAGGACGTTGTCAGCACTCAGCACTACGTCTGCCAGATCCACTCGCGCAACCACATCGAAGTCCGTGCCATTGAGGGCGGGTATCTTAAGGAGATCCTGGTCAAAGAGGGCCAGGCGGTGAAGAAGGATGATTTGCTGTTCAAGATCCAGCCGGTTCTCTACCAGGCAAAACTGGATTCCGACATTGCCGAAGCCAATCTGGCGCAAATCGAGCTGCAGAACACTGAAAAACTGTTCGAGCAAAAAATTGTGGCTCAGCCGGAGGTGGCGCTGGCCAAGGCTAAACTGGCCAAGGCACAGGCCAAAGTGAACCTGGCTCAGGCCGAATTGAACTTTGCCGACATCAAAGCTCCTTTCGACGGCATTGTCGATCGTCAGCGTGACCAGATGGGCAGCCTGATCGACGAAGGAGCGGTTCTCACGACGCTGTCCGATAACGCCTTGATGTGGGTGTATTTTAATGTCCCTGAGTCGCATTACCTTGAATACAAAGCGGCCATGGATGAAAAGAATAATCAAGCAGATCTGAACATCGACCTGATGTTGGCAAACCACAATAAGTTTTCGCAGACTGGCAAGATCAGTGCGGTCGAGGCTGATTTCAACAACAAGACAGGGAACATCGCCTTTCGTGCGGATTTCTCGAATCCTGATGGCCTGCTGCGACATGGTCAAACCGGCACCGTGTTACTCCATCACACGGTCAAAAATGCCCTTGTGATCCCTCAGCGGGCGAAATTCGACATTCTCGCCAAAAACTACGTTTACGTGGTCGGGGAAGATAACGTGGTTCATCAGCGCGAGATCACTGTGGAGAGTGAACAGGACGACATCTACTTGATTGAGGATGGTCTCGACGCAAACGACAAGATCATTCTCGAAGGGATTCGGCAGGTTCGCGACGGCGAGAAGGTGGAGTATGAATTCGTGGCCCCCGATGAAGTTCTTGGCAACCTCAAGTACCACGCCGAATAAGCATCCAGCGGTCAATAAGTGTCGTGACCAGATCAGCCGCAGAGCGCTGGCTCACGGTTTTCACAGAACCGGACGCTACCGCGTTCCGGCTGACAGGACTACAGAAAACAAAAGACCATGTTCGCAAAAATCCTGCATCGGCCGGCACTGGCCATCGTTATCTCGCTGCTCATTCTATTTATGGGCGGGTTGGCGATTGTCACGCTGCCGATTTCTCAGTTCCCCACGGTCGCGCCTCCCAGCGTGGTGGTGTCGGTCTCATTTCCCGGTGCCAGTGCCAATGTTCTGGTCGATTCGGTGCTCGTGATCCTGGAGCAGGCCATTAACGGTGTCCAGGACATGCGTTACATGAGTTCCGCTGCAACCAGTGCCGGCGAAGCCACGATTACGATCGTTTTTGAGCCAGGCACAGATCCGAACGTTGCGGTGCTGAACGTCAATAACCGTATCAACATCGTGAAGGCCAGACTTCCTCCGATCGTCGAACGCGAAGGGATTATCGTACTGCAGAACATGTCGAGCATGCTGATGTATGTGAACGTCTACAGTACGGACAAGAACGTCGATCAGAACTTCCTGTTCAACTACGCCACCGTGAACATCCTGCCGGAAATCAAGCGAATCCGAGGCGTGGGTACTGCCAACATTCTCGGCAATCGTGCGTACGCGATGCGGGTGGAACTCAATCTGGAACGTCTGCGAGCCTACAACATTTCGGCGGAAGACGTGATGAAAGCGATCGCCGATACCAGTATGATTGGTTCACCCGGACGTCTCGGCCAGGCGACGGGAAGAACATCACAAACCAAGGAGTACGTGCTGACGTGGGTCGGACGATTTAACAAACCGGAGCAATATGCGCAGATTATTCTGCGAGCCAATGAAAATGGTGAGATCCTGCGACTGAAAGACGTCGCAACGATCGAACGCGGCTCATCGTTCTACGACCTCTACTCGGATATTGATGGCGACCCATCAGCAGCCATCGTACTCAAGCAAACCCCCGGATCGAATGCGACCGAAGTCATTGAAGAAGTCAAGAAAAAGCTTGAGGAGATAAAGAGAGACCTACCGTTTCCTCCAGGCATGGATTTTGAAGTCAGCTACGACGTTTCCAGATTCCTTGATGCTTCGATCGAGAAAGTATTGCACACGCTGTTTGAAGCCTTCGTGCTGGTCTCGCTGGTGGTCTATCTTTTCCTTGGCGACTTTCGCAGCACACTGATCCCGACACTGGCGGTTCCCGTTTCGCTGATCGGAGCCTTCTTCTTCATGCTGGCTTTCGGCATGTCGATCAATCTGATCACGCTGTTTGCACTCGTGCTTGCGATCGGGGTGGTGGTGGACGACGCCATTGTCGTTGTGGAAGCCGTGCATGAGAAGATGCACACGAAACATATCGGCCCGTATCAGGCGACTCAGGAAGTGATGCATGAGATCAGTGGAGCGATCATTGCGATTACTCTGGTGATGACAGCCGTTTTCATCCCGGTCACATTCATGCCGGGACCGGTCGGAGTATTTTACCGGCAATTCGGGCTCACGATGGCCATGTCGATTGTCCTTTCCGGTATCGTGGCTCTGACACTCACGCCGGTTTTGTGTGCGATGATTCTCAAACCTCTGGGCGTCAGTAGAGAGCAGCGTGGCTTAATTGGATTTGTAAATCGCTGCATTAAGAAGATCGCAGGCCGTTCCGCCAACATCCTGCGATTTCTGCTTGCACTTGGCCTCGGCC
>JBBQSE010000233.1:0-12466 GCA_038214195.1 Planctomycetales bacterium | reverse complement strand
CCGCTCCGAACGAAGCCGAGTCCCACGCCGCGATGGCCGAATTGCGACAGAAGCAGAACCGCTGGGCAGAAGCCATCCCGCACTGGCAACAGGTCGCCCGCTATCGCAAACTGGAACCGACGGGCCTGTTAAAACTCGCCGAGGCGCAGATTCACGAAGAACAATTTGACGCGGCAAAACAGACGCTCCAAACTCTCAATCACACCGAATGGCCATCGCGATTCAGCGACGTCGAATCACAGGTTCGCCAGTTGGAGGAACAATTGCCGGAATAGTCGTCGTTCGCTCCGCGAACGAAACGCAGGAATCAACTGTAGACTCGACATTCCTGTCCGACTCGCCGAAGATTTCGCAGGACACAAATTTCCATCGTGCGAATTTTCTCATTTGCGGTCAGCGGAAACACTCTTCATGGCTCGCACATTCCTGATCATCGACGGCTACAACCTGATGCACGCGGCTGGTCTCGGCCGCAGTCGGTACGGCCCCGGTGATCTCGAACGCAGCCGGATTCGACTGCTCAAACAACTTTCCAATCTCCTGGACGCCAACATCGCCGCTGACGCTGTTGTCGTATTCGACTCAGGACAGAATTCTTCCGGCGATCCGCTGCCGGAATCCACTTCTCCGCTCAGCGTTCGCTATTCTCGGAATGGCCTTGATGCAGATACCGAAATTGAGTCGATGCTCACCAGTCACAGCAGCCCTCGACAGGTGCTCGTCGTGTCCAGCGACCATCGACTTCAAAAGGCGGCTGGCAGACGCCGCGCGCAGTACATCGACAGCGAAACGTTCTGGAATCAGCTTGTCGCAGGACACAGCGGCTGGACGTCGGCTGAAAAAAGTGATCCGAAATCAGGTGCCGCAGTGTCCCAGCTTGAGAACACAGCACTTCCTGTCGATGATGATCTCCTGCGTGAGTTTTTGAATATCGATGTCGATGAGATCCAGCGATCAGTCCGCAAAGAGGGGCGTTAGAAATTCATGCACTGCGACCACTTTCTATCCCAACGCTGCCGCTCTTGCAGTTTGCTGGATTTGACCTACAGCGAATCGCTACAGCAAAAGCGGGATGTTCTGACGCAGCTCTTTCCACAGACTCCGATCCGCCCTTTCGTCGAATGCAGCGAAGTATGCGGCAGTCGGATTCGAGCGAAGCTGGCGGTCACAGGAAGCGTCGAACTGCCAACGATCGGATTCTACGACGATCAGCAGAACATCGTCGCCGTTGATGACTGCCCGCTGCACCATGCACTGATCAATGAATTCACAACGCGACTGCCCGCGATCATTAGTGAAGCGCGACTCACGCCGTACGACTTGACCGCAGACAGCGGCGAATTGAAATTCGTCGTTCTGACCTGTTCGCCGACGCACAATCAATTGATGGTGCAGTTTGTGCTGCGTTCCCGAGAAGCCATCGATCGAATTCTCAGCCTGTGGCGAAAGATGACAGATGCAGACAAGCAATCCATCGCCGTCCTGTCGATCAACCTGCAGCCCGTGCGGTCGTCCACGATTGCCGGACCCGACGAAATCGCGATTTCCGATCAGACGATGCTGCCCATTCGTTTCGGCGACACAGAACTGCACTTCGGCCCACAGAGTTTTCTGCAGACCAACTATGAAGTCGCGACCGCGCTGTACGCCGCTGCTGGCAGGCTTCTACAGGACTACTCGGCGGACAGTATCCTCGATCTCTACTGCGGCGCAGGAGCATTCTCACTGACCGCCGCTTCGCATGCCCGCTCCGTCCTCGGCATAGATATTTCAGCGAATGCGATTGCATGTGCACAGGAGGCCAATGATTTTCGTTCCAGGGCTCCAGCCCTGGAACGCAATGCCCCGGAGGCTCCTGCCTCCACACCGCTGCCCCGGAGGCAGGAGCCTCCAGAGCAGTCTGTTCCGAGGCTGGAGCCTCGGAACAAGGACACCGCTCTCCAACGCGAGCCGACCAACAGCACCAACGCTCAGTTCCTGTGCCGCAGCCTAGAGGAATTCACCGCCGAGGAACTCGCGACGCACAACTTCGACACGGTCATCTGCAACCCCCCGCGTCGAGGCCTGGATGCAGCCAGCGTGACGCTCATTCAATCGCTGAAACCCCGGCTGATTGTCTACTCCAGCTGCAACGCCAAAACGCTGCACCGAGACGCCCATCTACTGGCACCCGATTATCGCCTCGAACACCTGCAGCCCTTCGACATGTTCCCGTTCACGAATCACTTCGAAGTGCTGGCCGTGTTCACAATGTAGAACAATTGTCCTCAATTGTTCCGTCGCGCGATTGACCGCACGTTCGCCTGGAACAGTTGAGACAACTGTCCTACTCTGGGGGCTATTTCACTTTCGCGTCGGACGGCTGATCGATTGCGCGGTCAGGTACGGGAACCAATTTTGCGTGATCGGCGATCAATCCTGTTTCCACACGAATCGACAGAAACATCGGAATTAAAAGTGGTGTCAGAAAGACGACGACCACGATGCTTCCGCGAATGACTATTCGCACATAGAAATTGATCGAATGCCAATATGAGCCAAACCACTTGAATAGTGTTACATCTATGAATTCAAGAGGATTATACCGATCTACCCATAACATTCCCGCAAGCACAGCGAGCGCTATGCTGATGGGAAGTACATTTGCCAGCATGAATCTCTTCCACCAGACTTCGGGTGGTAGCTTGACCTTGAACCGTGCGTGACAATCTGGACAGCGGACCTTGAAATATGGGTGACACAACAAGGCCGAACCGACCGTAATGCGAGCTTCACGACAATGTGGACACACCAATCGTCGCTTCCACAACGATCGCATCGATTCACGACTCTGTGGCTGTGATGTCGGTGATTCGTAGGGATTCTCCATGCAGCCTCCGATCATCGACGGCAAACGATGTTGGTCGCAGAACAGCGAACAGCCCGTCAACTATCGTACCCGTCTCGCTCCGCTCAGACGAGCCTTCCGGCTGGCCCGGTGGTCAAAAGCACGTGAGCCACCTCAAATAACTCTAAGAATACCACCTGCGCTTGGTCCGCCACGCACAACTCTGTAAGGCTCATCACGGCGGAGCGTGATGGCTACAATCTTCCATTGGTACCGGCCAGCTGAACCCCAAAGCCCACCGCGAAGGACTCGTCTTTTGCCCGGCCAAGGAAATCCACGACGCCACCCCCGGCGGCCGAGTCAGTTTCAAAGTCATCAACCCTCAGTTCCTGCTGAAGTACGATGAGTGATTAGAGCCATAGTCGTCGTTCGCTCCGCGAACGAAACGAGTTCCTCCAGTGTCGCCTTGCGCTCGGCGAGAGTCCCGCTACTTTCGCAGAGCGAAAGGCAACACTAACGAAGCTCCCTCCCCCCAACGACGACAGCCCTGAATCAAGCGAATTGGGGTGTTCACGGATTCTATATCCAGCCAAATCGACTTTTCCAGAGTCGATTTGGCTGGATATAAATTTCCTGACTGACATCACACGCGGCCACGGGTTCCAACCGGGAGAAATTATCGCCACGTCAGGCAACTAATCCGCAAACAACTGCGCCAGTTTCACTTCGTTGGTGACCAGCGCCTGAGAATAGCTGTTCGACTTGATGCCCTGTGCGGTCACCATCGTCAGGAACAGGGCTTTGACTGTGCTGGTTCTCTGACGAAAGACCGCCATTTTGCGTTGCAGTTGAGCGCCGTAACTCTTGTCGATCACGAAGGGACTTTCCGTGAACTTCATTTCACAAATGTTGATCGATTGATCATGGCGATCGATCAGCAAATCAATCTGAGCCCCTTGATCCTGCGGTCGAGTTGGAGTGTATTGCCAGGCCGTTTCTTCCGTCAGCACTCCAGCGATGCCCAGAGCTTTCTTGATTTGTGGCACATGAGACAGGCAAAGATTCTCAAAAGCGTATCCACACCAGCTCTTCCATTTTTGCCCGCTCGATTTTGTCAACCAAACATTTTTTCCCGTCATCCGATTGGGTTCAATCCATGTCAGATAGAACAACGAATACTCGTCAGTCAGCCGCCAGATGCTGTTTTTGCGAGCGGCATTGTGGGATGGCATTTCACGGATAAATCCGGATTCGGCAAGTTCGCTCAGAACTTTTGTCAGCGTTCCTCCACTTGGCAGGCCGGCAGCTTCGGCCAGTACCGTCCGATTAATTCCCACACGCTTCTTCGCCAGCGCCCGGACGATCGCTTCGTGCTGATCGGAATTCTCAAACAGTGCGCGATAGAGATTCGAAAACTCGCCGGCCAGCAATCCGTCTTTCTGAAAACAGAGTCTGTCAATCTGCTGCGCGACAGACTGCCCCGGTTCCAATCGCTGCAGGTAATGCGGAACGCCGCCGATCGCCATGTAGAGTTGAGCAATCTGGAAATCCGGCAGGTCAATCTTTCGGGACTCCAGATAACGCTTCGTCTCCGCCAGCGTGAATGGCTTCAGTCGAATCTGCGAGGTCGCCCTATTGTGCAGCCCGCCTTTGGAATTGATCACCTTCTGAATCATCCACGAGGCCGCTGAACCACAGATCACAGACACGAGCGAAGGATCGCGACTGGCGAATGTATTCCAGAACGCCTCAAACGCCGACAGAAATCCAGATCGTCGACTGGCGAGCCATGAGAATTCGTCAAAGAACAGAACTCGCTTCCCTTTGGCTTTGGTCTTCGACAGCCACGCTTTGAGCTGTTCAAACGCCTGAAGCCACGAGGTCGGGATTTCAATCGATTTGCCACTGTGCGCTTTCAACTGAATCGCGAAGTTTTCCAGTTGCCGTGCGAGGCTCTCGTTATGCAGCCCCGCAAGTTCAAAAACCAACTGCGACTTCAGGTGCTGCCGGATCAGAAACGTCTTCCCGATCCGGCGTCGTCCATAGACAACAAGCAGCTCCGCACTGGCCGACGCCAGCAGCCGATCCAGCTCAGTTTTCTCTTCATCCCGCCCGATTACTTCAGCAGCCATCAGATTTATATCCAGCCAAATCGCGTTTTTAAGAGTCGATTTGGCTGATTATAGATTCAGCACCTCTCCCCAGGCAAGTCTGTATATCCAGCCAAATCGCATTTTCCAGAGTCGATTTGGCTGATTATAGACTGCGTGCCAGACATCAGTCACTCGGCCAAATTCATCGCAATCTGTCTGTATTGCACCAATTCGCGGTCGCCATAGTCGTCGTTCGCTCCGCGAACGAAACGAATCTCGCGTGATCATTCGCCTCCACAAGCTCGGAGGGGGAGTGCGGCGTTTGGCTCTGCTGACTCTTCACTGTGGCACGCCACCCGCAATTCGCCGCGAATGCGGCACCAGCACGTAGCTGCGGGTTTCAGCTCGCAGATAACTACCGGAACAGGTACATGATCAGAATCACCGCCACGATCGCAACTCCGCCAAGGAAGAGGAAAATGAGGTAATGCTCCACCTCCTTAACAATGGCTCGAAAGACGGAATTTGACTGAAATGACTGGGATTTTCGGGACAGAGTTCCGGCACCGAACCAAGCGGCAACCAGACCAGTCAGCGCCAGTGCCCAGCCAAGCCAAAACGCGACAGGGTTCCACCGGCCAATGACTTGCAAAAATATCATGCAAAGTCCGAAGACAAGCAAGAAAGATCCGACGATTAGAAAGGTCATTGACGCCCATCGGGGCGTTTTCGCAGGAATTCGGTGCAAACATTTTCGGCAGACGAAATCTTTTGCAAACGAAACCGGTGCGTGGGACGTCATTCGCGTGAACTTGTCAAAGCCACACTCCGGGCACACAAGCGGGTCACCAGTCGTCATCGACGCACCAGTCTCAGTGTTTTGCGACTTGCTGACGTTGTTCTCATCGTAGGCCATTGACGTTTCCCGGCTGAAATTAACAACCTGTTCCGAGGCTCCTGCCGCCAACGTTCCTGGCCTGCACATACCAGGCAGGAGCCTCGGGGGCAGTGCGTTCCAGGTCTGGAGCCCTGGAACGAGGCGGCGGGAGTTACTTCATTCCGAGTGACTTCACCAGAAACGCCAGTTCATCCGACGACTCTTCGATGATCTTAGCCGTGGGCTTGCCCGCTCCGTGGCCGGCGGAGGTTTCGATGCGGATCAGGGTTGGGGCGGTGCCGGACTGACTGGCCTGGAGCTGAGCGGCGAATTTGAAGCTGTGGCCGGGGACGACGCGGTCGTCGGTGTCGGCGGTGGTGATGAGGGTTGCTGGATACTGAGTACCGCCTTTGAGGTTGTGATAGGGCGAATATTTCTGCAACGCCGGGAATTCTTCGGCCACATCGGCGCTGCCATAGTCGTCCGTCCAGAAGCGACCGGCAGTGAACTTGTGAAACCGTAGCATGTCCATCACGCCGACTCCGGGCAGACAGGCTCCATAGAGATCGGGTCGCTGAGTCATGCACGCTCCAACCAGCAGACCACCGTTGCTGCGGCCCTGGATGGCGAGTTTCTTTGATGACGTGTATTTGTTCTCGATTAACCATTCAGCGGCGGCGATGAAGTCGTCGAAGACGTTTTGCTTGTTGGCCTTCGTACCAGACTTGTGCCACTTTTCGCCGTATTCACCGCCACCGCGAAGATTGGCCACGGCCAGCACGCCGCCCATTTCCATCCACGTGATGCGGGTGACGCTGAAACTCGGCGTGATCGAAATGTTGAAACCGCCATAGCCGTAGAGCAGCGTCGGATTGGAGCCGTCAAGTTTCAGGCCCTTTTTATGGCACAGAAACATGGGCACCTTTGTGCCGTCTTTGCTGTTGTAAAAGACCTGAGATGTCTCATAGTCATCCGGAGCGAATTTCACTTCGGCTTTGCGGAACAGCTTGCTCTCACCGGTGATCATGTTGTAGCGATACGTTGTCGGCGGCGAGGCGAAGCCACTGAACGAGTAGAACGTGTCAGTGTCCTTGCGCTTCCCATCAAAGCCACTCGCCGTGCCGATGCCGGGAAATTCGACCTCGCGGACAAACGCGCCGTCCATCGCGTGCAGCCGTACCTGAGTCTTCGCGTCTTTCAGGTAGTCGCAGACAAACATGTTGCCCACGATGCCGACACCGTCGAGAGCATTTTCGGTCTGCGGAATAATCTCCTTCCAGTTCTCACGCGCGGGCTTTTTCAGGTCGATGGCGATGACGCGGCGATTCGGCGCATCGACATTTGTCTTGAAGTACAGAACGTGATCATCGTTGCCGACGAACGAGTATTCGTCATCGAAGTTGTCGATCAGTTCATATGGCAGACCGTACGGTTCAGTCAGATCCTTCACAACGATGCGATAGCGATCGTCCGTTCCGAGCCAGACTGTGATGATCAGATAATGGCCGTCTTCGGAGACGCTCAACTGAAATCCCCAGTCCGGATGATCGGGGCGTTCGTAAACCAGAACATCGGCTTCCTGTGACGTGCCGACGCGATGGTAGTAGACTCTCATGTTGCTGTTGAGCGACTGAAACGCGGCCCCTTTTTCCGGCTGCGGGTATCGAGCGTAAAAGAATCCTCGGCTGTCAGGAGTCCAGTCGGCTCCACTGAACTTGACCCACTTCAACTCATCGTCGAGCACCTTGCCGGTTTCGATCTCCATGATCTTCCATGTGTTCCAGTCGGAACCAGCGTCCTGAATTCCATAGGCGACATAGCGACCGTCGTCACTGAAGGCCGATCCAGACAAGGCAACGGTTCCATCCTTCGACCAGGTGTTTGGATCGAGCAGCACGGTGGCTTCGCTATCCAGTGTCTCTTGCTTGTACATCACGTTTTGATTCTGCAGGCCATCATTGCGTGAAAAGATGTAGCGGCCGCCGCGTTTGACCGGCGCGCCGATCTTTTCGTAGTTCCAGAGTTCCGTCATGCGTTTCTGAATGGCTTCACGCTGCGGAATGGATTTGAGGTAGTCAAAAGTAACTTTGTTTTCAGCCTCAACCCAGTCAGCGACATCCTTCGACGTGCGGACGTCGTCTTCGAGCCAGCGATAAGGATCTTCCACTTTGGTGCCGTGGAAATCATCAACCTGTTCGACTGTTTTCGTCTTCGGGTACACGAGATTCGTTTCCTGAGCATTCAGTGGCTGTAAGACAATAACACCGGCCAGCAACAGCCAGAGAGTCCGATTTCGATGATTCATATGAGTCTCCAGATTCGCCCGCGACGAGTGGCCTGCGGTGTAAAAGGGCTTGGGGTATGCCAATAAGTTTCGAGTGATATCAGGCCGGGGGGCAAAATTGAATCATGGTCGTCGGGCGGGATTTACGTTCGTTTGACCCGATCGCACGGTTTTGAAGCTGCGATTTGGCGGATTCGTCTGTGTTTTTGGTAGCCCGAAGCGTCAGCGAGGGATTGTTCCCTTTTTTTCCCTCGCTTACGCTTCGGGCTACAATTGAACCCAAAAGTGGCGCTGTCCAATTAAGTTCTGGGTTCCCTTGCTTACGCAGCGGGTTTCCAAAAAAAGCAACTTCAAGAGCCTATGGCGGGGAAGCCCACACGTCCGCCTCGCCGTTGGCTCGGGTCAAACGAGATTTCGAATTCCTCCAGGATCCATTTCCACCTCTCTGCCAGCCGATAACTTGCCAAAACAGGTGATTTTGAACAGGTCAAACGTCTCGGATTGACAATCCCAATTGCCGCGTTATGCTGCCCACCCTTCATTGAAACACAGTTTTTCAGCAAATCAGGACTTTTTGGCCCATGGGACGTACTGAACGACAACGAGAAATTGCTCGCCGCCGAAAGCGCAAAGTTGGTCTGGCAAAGGTGCGAGCGCGTTTCGCCGAAGCAAAGAACGAAGGCGAAAAAGTTGCCTTGCTCGCCAAAGCCCGTCGAATGAGCCCTTTCATCGTTCTGGAATAAGCCGTTTCGGTTTAGTCTGATCGAAGAAAAGTGCTGTCGGCAATTTGGATCAGAATCACCAAAGATTGACACCACCGAAAAACACCCCAGAAACGGCGAACGTTTAACGTTCGCCGTTTTCTTTTTGCGCTGTACATGATTTCGCTGAGTTGTTGACACTTGATTCTGTGAAACACTCGACCGCAAGTGAATTCAGGGTGGAAAAAGAAGGCGATTCCGGTAGCTTGAGGGCTTCGGGAAATTTCGTCTGTGGGAACTATCACATGCTGCGGTCCTCGCTTGCTCTCGGTCTGCTGATCGGCATTTCTGTTGTTACGGCTGCCGATCGAACTTCGACGCCCCAGGAAGCCATTCGAACAAATCCACCTGCAGTGTTTGCCATCACGGGAGCCAGCGTCGTGGCGCATCCGGACGCCGCCCCAGAACTTGCGACGATCGTTGTTCGTCACGGCAAAATTGAGGCCATCGGCGCGGACGTGAAGGTTCC
Source organism: Planctomycetales bacterium (assembly GCA_038214195.1). Lineage (GTDB taxonomy): Bacteria > Planctomycetota > Planctomycetia > Planctomycetales > Planctomycetaceae > SXXK01. The sequence continues at coordinate 3,155 of JBBQSE010000233.1, read as the reverse complement.
AGCCGACGCCCGGGAAATCAATCTGGCCGGCAAGACGATCTACGCTGGGTTCATTGACGCATACTCCGAGCAAACAATAACAACGGACCATCTCAACGGTTCCGCTCGTTACTGGAACGGCCAAGTGACGCCGCAGCTTTCTGTTGCCGATCAACTGGCAACCAATGCCGACACGGCAACTCTTCGGAAGCAGGGATTTGTTGCTCAGCTGGTGGCACCTTCCGACGGCGTCATTCGAGGCCGCAGCGCGCTGGTTGCGTTATCCGGAGCAGACGCGAATACTGCCCTGCTTGCCAGTAACCTGGCACAACATGTTTTGCTGACGGTCTCGCAACATGGCCGCGATCATTACCCCGGAAGTCCGATGGGAGCCGTCGCCCTCGCGCGGCAGGCGATGTATGACGCTCAGTGGTATCGTGACGCGCAGGCAGCGGTCGCGGCGGACGAGTCGCTGGCTCATCCCGAACACAATGATGCGCTCGCCGCACTGCAGGCGGTCATCGGTGGAAACATGCCGATCATCGTCAATGCGTCAAATGAACAATTCGTCCTGCGAGCCGACCGGTTTGCTTCGGAGTTTGGCCTGGCGATGATCGTCAACGGCAGTGGAAATGAGTACCGCCGTCTGGCTGAAATCGCGGCTACCAAGCGATCGCTCATTCTGCCAATCGCGTTTCCAAAACCTCCCAATGTGGCCACGCCGGAAGCCGCGCAGGATGTGACGCTGGAGTCTTTGCTGCACTGGGATCTGGCCCCGGAGAACCCGGCGCGAGTTGACGCGGCAGGAATTCGATTTGCTCTGACAACCGATCATTTGGCATCAAAAAACGACTTTCTAAAGAACCTGAGCACAGCGATCGAACGCGGCCTGTCACCAAACTCCGCGCTCCGCGCATTGACGGTGACTCCGGCGGAGATGTTTGGCGTCGAAAGCCAACTGGGCACTCTGGAACCCGGTCGCCTTGCCAGTTTTGTTGTGACAGACGGCGATCTTTTCGCAAGTAAAACGAAGATCGTCGAGACGTGGATCGGCGGACTGCGGTTTGAGCATACTCCCGAGCCAGCGCGGAAATCTGAAGGACATTTCGAACTGCAGATTCAGCAGATTGCGCAGTTCCCGGATCGACTCTACGTCGAAATCACGGAAGACGACGGCAAACTCAAGGGCCGCGTTTCACGACAGCCAATTCCAAAATCTGCCGAACGAAAAAAAGAACGATCGGGGGAAGACGCTGATCCAGCGGCCGAGGCGAATGATCCAGCTGCAGGCGAAGGAAATCCATCGGCGGAAAATAAACCGGACTCCGATGATGCGGCGACCGAAAAATCAGACCTCAAAGCAAGCGATGAGAAATCCAAACCGAAGGAAGTCTTGCCACTGGATGGCGTCCAGTTGAATGACACTGCGTTGTCGGCAACGTTTAACGGCAAGAATTGGGGCATCGAAGGCGTCGTGCGAATTTCGCTCACTCTGACCGAAAAAGATGCCGAGCAAAAGGATCGCCCGGCAGCGATCGGCAGCGTTGTCTGGCAGGACGGAAGTTCCGCCAGCACGAATGCAATTCGCGTCGATCCGCCAGCTCCTGACGCTGCTGACAACTCGGCGAAGGCAGAAAACACCAATGAGACAGAAGTCAACGAGAAGAGATCACCCAAAGCATCGTTCGATGTCAACTATCCACTCGGCGCATTCGGACGCATAGAGCCGCCTCCCGTTTCACCAACGACAGCCTTTATTCACGCCACCATCTGGACATGCGGACCGGATGGAATCATCGAAGACGGCACACTGGTGATCAGCGAAGGACAGATCGTCGCAGTTGGCAAAGACGTCGAGAGTCCTGAGGACGCTCAGATTATTGATGTGCGTGGCATGCAGATCACACCCGGCATCATCGACTGCCATTCTCACATGGCGACCGATGGCGGAGTCAACGAAGCCACTCAGGCGATCACCTGCGAAGTGCGAATCGCCGACTTTATCGATGCGAACGACGTCACAATTTACCGTCAGCTGGCGGGCGGCGTGACTTCGTCCAACATCCTGCATGGCTCGGCAAATCCGATTGGTGGCCAGAATCAGGTCATCAAGTTGCGTTGGGGTATGACAGCCGAAGAGATGAAATTCGCCGAAGCGCCTCCGGGCGTCAAGTTTGCTCTCGGCGAAAACGTCAAGCAGAGCAACTGGCCGAATTTCAACGGACGCTATCCGCAGACGCGCATGGGCGTCGAACAACTCTTTCGAGACTCCTTTGAAGCCGCTCGCGATTACGCGAAAAAGATGGACGCATGGCAAACCAGTCGGCGCGGTCTGCCACCAAGGCGTGATCTGGAACTGGATGCGTTGCGCGAAGTGCTCGAAGGCCGACGCTGGATTCATTGCCACAGCTACCGGCAGGATGAGATTCTGGCGTTGCTGCGACTGCTGGACGAGTACAACGTCACGATCGGCACATTGCAGCACATTCTGGAAGGCTACAAAGTCGCCGATGAAATGGCGAAACACGGTGCGATGGGATCGGCATTTTCTGACTGGTGGGCCTACAAGTTCGAAGTCTACGATGCGATTCCGCACGCGGGGGCGCTGATGCACAAACAGGGCGTCGTCGTGTCTTTTAACTCAGACGACGGAGAACTCGCGCGTCACCTTAATCAGGAAGCCGCGAAGGCGATTAAATACGGTGGCGTTCCTCGCGAGGAAGCACTGAAGTTCGTGACACTCAATCCCGCAAAGCAGTTGCGAATTGATGATCTTGTGGGATCTCTGGAAGCTGGCAAGCACGCGGACTTTGTTGTTTGGAACGGCGACCCATTGTCCAACTTCACGCGGTGTGAGCAAACATGGATCGATGGTCGCCGTTATTTTCAACGCGAAGATGACGACCAAATGCGACAGGAATCGCTGCTGAAACGGAACACGCTGATCCAGAAGATTCTGCAGTCCGGTGACGAGATGCGAAAAGTCGGAGAACGCGATTTTGATCCCGCCGCACTCTGGCCAAGGCATGATGAGTTTTGCCATCACTTCAATCATCAGGATAATGCGAAGATTCAGGAATAGGTGTCATAGTCGTGGGGGGGGGGCCCGGACCCCCGGCCCGCGGGCGGACCGTGCGGGTGCGGCGCGGCGGGCCCGCAGGCGCGATGTGGACGAG
>JBBQSE010000232.1:0-12479 GCA_038214195.1 Planctomycetales bacterium | reverse complement strand
GTTGTTCCAGTTTCGAATCCCAAACACCGGCGGCTAGCGCCTGGCCGCTCATTGGCAGGACGCCTGCCGGATGACGGGGACGTTCATGCTTTTCGCACACAACTTTCATTGACACTCGCAAGAAATGACCGGGAATCGGGTCCAGAATGAAATCCCTGAAGTTCGGCCAGTTCGCGATAATAATCGCAGGACTCCAGCAGTTCCTCGTGCGTGCCGATCGCTTCAATTCGCCCTCCGATCAGCACGACGATGCGGTCGGTTTGGCGAAGCGTGCTGAGTCTGTTGGACACGACGATGGTGGTTCGATCCCGCATGGCCGCCACCATCGCTTCCCGAATTTCGTACTCGGTCTCCGGATCCACCGAGGCGGTCGCATCGTCGAGCAGCAGCACGGATGGGTCTGTCACAACCGCCCGCGCCAGAGCAAGACGCTGTCTCTGCCCGCCGGAAAGATTCGAACCATGTTCCCCCACCATTGAATCAAGACCATCCGCCAGTTCCCCGATGAAATCATCCGCAGCCGCGACGGTTGCGGCACGCATGATCTGTTCGATTGTGGCGTCTGGAACTCCGAAGGCGATATTGGCCGCGACCGTATTGCTGAACAGAAAACTGTCCTGAAATACGATCCCGATGGAACGCCGCACATCGTCGAGATTAAGTTGACGCACATCAACGCCATCCAGTCGAATGCTGCCTGAATCAACATCGTAGAATCGTTTGAGCAGGCTGAGCAGCGTCGTTTTTCCTGATCCGGTGGGGCCTGTGATGCCGACGCATTCTCCTGCTTCAATCCGCAGCGAGACATCGTGCAGCACGGCTCGATCCGGATGATATCCAAACGTCACACTGTCCAGAACGATGGAATCGGAGACACCTTCCAGGCGTTTTGCGTTGGCGGCATTGGCAATCAAGATCGGTTCATCGATTACCTCAAATACGCGTTCCGCGCTGGCAAAACTGGTCTGGATACTGTTCACAATATTGGTGATTTGAGAAATCTGATTTGCAAATTCGTGCAGCAGATTTGCGAACACAAACAATCCCGCGCCAAGAGCCAATTCTCCCCGAATGACCAGCGTCCCGCCGTAGCCGATCAGCACCAGCAGGTTGACCTGCGTCAGCAATCCCATGGCTGGCTGAAACGTGGAGATCCGAAAGAAAATGGATTGCTTCAAGTCACGAATATTGTGATTTGCTTCTTCAAAGTGTTTTGCCTGCTCGGCCTCGCGCGCGAAGCCCTTGACGACTTGAATCCCCTGCAGGTTTTCAACCAGTGTCCGAATCATGACGTCGCCCAGCTCGCTGGCCTGGCGATAGGCTGGCTGGACGAGTCGGGAAAACACAACCGCTCCGATCCATAACAGCGGCGTGCTGGCCAGACAGACAAGAGTCAGCCCTACGTGCATATTCAGCATGTAAACGAGATAAACGACGAGCGTCAGCAGGACAGTGAGCACCTTGATGATCACACCATCGACAAAGCTCCGCACGTTGCTTGCGTCACCCGCCGCCCGATTGATAATCGAGCTGCTTTCGCCATTGTCATAGAACTTGAAACTCAGGTGCTGCAGTTTTGAATAGACGTCGGTTCTGATGCGGACGAGTACCTCCTGCGACAATGCAGCAGAGGCGACAGCGGAAAAATATTTGAGCCCTGCTGTCAGCATCGCGACGAACAGGATTAAACTCGACAGCGCGATAATGACGTGCAGCGGACTCCAGGAGTCAGGCGGATGCAGTCCAAACGGCCATTGCGGCCGAGACGCATTATTCAGGACCTGTGATGAAAGGTAGTCGATTCCCAGTCCCGTCATCCCCAGTGTCGAGAGATTCAATGCTACCAGCGTGATCTGCATCAGCACAACAGCCGTGCATGGTCCCCGATATTCCAGCGACAGACGCAGCAGGCGGCGCAGCAGTTTTTTTGAGGAGAGCTTGCGGCGTCCCTGTGAGCTGACTTGACTTTTTTGTGATGGCCCTGAAACTCCGGACAACGTGAACGACCTTCGTCTTGCTATTCGAACTTAACAGTTTTCATTGATCGCGATGACAAGTGCATTCTTATGCTTTCGTCGGGTTTGAGAACAGGTGGAAACCCTGTGTTGAGCCCAGTTTCCGATGCCTGCGAGCGGATTCAATTGACCACAATTCAGGGAAAAAGACGAATCCGTTCCCAAAAGTCCCCTTAGTGGCCCCGCTTTTGAAAACGGGTCCAGCAAATCCTGGTGAATTCGCGTAGTCGTTGACGCCCGGACGTTCGTTTTGCGATGAATTTTGCTCAATCCTCTGACGATATCTCGATGTTGATCGATTCCATACCCAAGTCTCTAAATTTCCTCCGCACGGTTGACCTGTTTGGCTGGACGGCCCGCTGGAGCGTGGTCGTATGCGCGTGGTTTCTGTCGAATGGCGAATTTGCAGCTGCTGCGAACATCTCTCCTGTGGCCGAGACTGCCAGTGATGCCGCTGATGCCACAGGGGGCGTGACGGTTTCCCGGCTCCGGCTGGGGATTGGTGGGCTGGGACGTGTGGGATGCTGGATGCCGATTCGACTCGAAGCCAGTGGCTTACCCGCGAGCGGCGACATCCGGTTCGTTGTAATCGCCGCCGACGCCCGAGGCGATCAGTGTGAAGACACCGTCGCCTCCCTTGTCGCGGACAACTCCGGCAATGCGACCGTGTCCTCAGTGTTCATGACGGGGCGACTGGACGGTAACGTCACGATCCGCGTGCTTGCCGCAGATGATCAGATCCTGTGGGAACACAGTGTGAAATGTCGTGCTTTGAAAGACGCGAATGACTATTCACTTCCGGAAGCGCATGCGGAAATTCCAGCTGTGCAATCCGAACTCAAAATGCTCAGGCACGGGCCGGTCAGCTTTGCCACGGTCGGCGTTCCGGAAGGGCTTGCGGTTCTGGCGAATGGTCTAGCTGCCGAGAAGTCCACCAGTGAAGCATTGGTAATCCTGTCCGCCGAATCCATCGCTGATTTGCCGGATTCTCGCCGTGGCCTGGACGGCGTGGACTTTCTGTATCTGGTCGATGGCTATGAACTGTCAGAGTCGCAGCAACAGGCAGTCGACGAATGGGTGACAACCGGAGGTCACTTTATCGTCAGCTGTGGCGAGGAATTACCAAAGCTGCTGGAGTCAACTACAGGACGCTGGCTGCAGTCGGTCATGGAGATCGAGCCCACGCTGTTTTACAGTCAGGATCTTTCCGCCCTGCAGAATTTTGTGCCGGGCTCCAGCCAGCTTCAGACCTATCGCAACGCCGTTCCCATCATGAAGCTGCGTTCCGATGAGGCATGGTCCGTTGTTAACTCCATCAACGGCCCGCTGATGCAACGCGTGAGCTATGGCGGCGGATTGATCACGGTCGTGGCCGTGGATCTGAATCGAAAACCCGTGAGCCAATGGCTCTCGCTGCCTCAGTTGTATGAATCGCTGATCTTTGCCAGACAGCTTGACAAGGTAGAAGGTCGAGCCACTCGAGGCGGACGAATTTCCAGCACGGGTGTTTCCGATCTGGCAACTCAACTGGCAAATGTCTCGGACGCCGTTCCCGCGAGTGATCGCTGGTCAACATGGAGCGTCATGCTGCTGATGCTCGTGTTTCTAATTGTCATCGGCCCTCTCGATTATCTGCTTGTCGCTCGAATTCTGAAGAAGCCGCATCTAACGTGGCTCACATTCCCGATCATGATCGCCGCGTTCTGTCTGCTTGCCGTAAAGTGGGTGGGCACACGAGAATCGCCAATGGTGGTTCGTCAGGTGCATCTGCTGGATGCTGCTCAGCCTGGCGAAAAACAGACAGTTCGAATTCGTTCCTGGGGCAGCATATCCACTGCGGATTCCGGGTACATTTCAGTGACTTCGAAGCAGTTGCCGATTCAAACTGCCGCATCGGCATCCAAATTGAACAGCGTTCCGCCGACGGTGTCATGGCATGGTCGTCCCGAAGATGTTTATGGAGGTTTGTATCGAGAAGGAGGAGTCACGCTGGGGCGACAGACAAGTCATCACAACGAGAAACTGACTGATGAGGCGTCCGGGTTTTCGTCGGCCCCCATGCTGTGCGATGGATCCTCTGCATTTCTGTCGGAATCGTTTACTGACGTTTCAGCGTCGCCGATTGTGGAGTCGCGTCTGAGAATGCCGGGCAGCGGGCTGCTGGAAGGTGAGTTCACCCATCATCTGGCGGCACCGATTCGCAACTGGGTCGTTGTGTTCGCAAATCGCGTCTACCGACCATCTGCAAAAGCCAGCGCCGACGCATGGGTCATTGAACCAGAGAAGGAGTGGTCCCGTGCAAATAAATCCGTCTCTGTCTCCGACCTCCGCGAGTTTCTGATAGGTGTCCGCGTTCCAGAGCCGACGGCCAAACTTGCAGCGGTTGCGAAGCCTCAGCACATTCAAATCAAGTCCTTCTACGACACGCAGGGGACCAATACGCTCGACATTCTCATGATGATTTCGTTGTACGATGTCACGGGAGAAGCATTCGTCAAACTGCAGAACAATGCGTTGCGGCGTGACGAAGTCAGCGACGCGCTTTATCTGAATACGGCATTGGTCATGGGCACGGTCGATCTTCCACTGTCGGAGATGATCGTGAACGGAACACCCGTCGTGCCGGTCGCGTCGCAGACCGTTGTTCGCTTCCTGCTGCCGGTGGCACGCTCCAATACCGGCGAACGCCCACCGATGGCGGAACCGCTGGGTGGATCTCAGGCAAATTAGCAATAGACGACAAAGAATGGTGGTTTTAGCGAACCAGCCAAAGGCCCGCTAAAAAACCAGTTTTCAAACCACTGAATTGAATGCCTTATGATCGAAACACGCAATCTCACCAAACGCTACGGCAACCTGATCGCCGCCAACGACATCACGCTTCGACTTGAAGACGGTGACGTGTTCGGTTTTATCGGGCCCAACGGTTCCGGCAAGACCACGACCATGCGGATGATCGCGACGCTGCTGGCTCCCGACCACGGTGAAGCCTACGTCTGCGGCAAATCGATTTACACGGACCAGGAAGAAATACGCCGTCTCGTCGGATTCATGCCCGACTTCTTCGGCGTCTACGACGACATGACCGTCGTCGAGTACCTCGAGTTCTTCGCCGCCGCTTACCGCATCAAAGGCCCCGATCGCCGTCGGGTGTGCGAGGAAAAGCTGGAACTCGTGGATATGTCCTTCAAGCGGGACGCCATGGTCAATGAACTCTCACGAGGCCAGACGCAGCGCATTGGACTCGCGCGGACGCTCCTGCATGATCCTCAGGTACTGCTGCTGGACGAACCCGCGAGCGGTCTCGACCCCCGCGCTCGAATTGAAATTCGCAATCTGCTCAAACGTCTGGGAGAAATGAAGAAGACCGTCATCGTCAGCAGCCACATCCTGCCGGAACTGGCCGACGTCTGCACGCGTGTCGGCATGATTGAAAAGGGCCACATGATTATCGATGGCAATGTCGCCGACGTCATGCGCAAGGCGCGGCAAAGAATCCTGCTCAACATCCGCGTCAAAGATCGGCCCGAAGATGCCGCAAAACTCCTGGAACAACTGGACTGCACCGAGGCGGTCAAAATCACAAAGAACGGGATGCTGGAATTGACGCTGAAGCCGTCCGTGGAAGACTACAGCAGCATCCCCGCCGAACTGATCAACGCCGGATTCGCCATGACGCTGTTTCGTGAAGAAGACGTCAACCTGGAAACCGCATTCCTGCAGTTGACCAAGGGGCTGGTACAGTAGTATGACTCGGGCGACTGGACAGCGAGCAATGCATGCCTGACCGACAGAACGTGGTCAATGAGACAGATGAAGCGGCGAGCTGTTAAAAGCGATCGCCCGGTTCCGTTCCGCCCATCCCGTGCGTGATCAGAATCGTTGGCTGATGGTTGTCGCACGTACAACTTTTCCAGTGACGCAGGGACACATGGGACTTGTGCGTGAGTGTCGGGGCCGTTGAGGTCACCGATCAGAGGGCATTTCTGGAGCGGTATCCCGAACACGCTGGTATGTTGTGATCCCTGCTGGACAGCGTCACTTTTCCCGAAGTCGTAGCCCGAAGCGTCAGCGAGGGAACGAGTTAGGCCAAATCCCTCGCTCACGCTTCAGGTTAAAAAAAACGCACGGTTTCCGCTTGAATTGGCGTTGTCCCACTGGGATTTTCTTCCGCCACCGTAAATTGCAAGAATTCCGCGCCCAATTCGTTCCACAATGACGCCAGTCACTAGAGAGTGCGCTCGTCGATCATCGGGGGGGCATTTCTAACAGCTCCATACTTGTGTTGCCGGGTCGGGTCATTTTCCGTGTCGCCGAACTCGTGAGAGTTTGATGCATTCTCCTTTACTTCGAAGCAGAAGTTTCACGACTTTAGCTACAACCTTCACAACCAACGCGAGCCTGGGGAATCGACAATGAACGCGAGTGCGACAAACGATGCGACTCCGGACTTTGAACAATTCCGCAGTTATCTAAGACTACAGGCGGAGATGCAGCTCAGCCCGCGTTTGAAGCTGAAAGAAGCCCCTTCAGATATTGTGCAGCAGGCCATGCTGGAGGCGCACCGGGATTTGAAGGACTTTCGCGGAAAGACGGACATCGGGCTGCGAGCCTGGCTGAGGATGATTCTGACAAATAATCTCACGGAGTTGGCGCGACGGTATCATACTCAGCAACGCACCATTCTCCGTGAGGTATCCCTGCAGGATCAACTGGAACAATCCTCCGCCCTGTTCATGAGCCAGTTGGACCCAAAGCAGCAAACTCCCAGCAAGCTGATGATGACTCAGGAGCGTTCCGAGCAACTGGCGGAGGCTCTGTTGAAACTGCGAGACGAGGAACGAACTGCCGTCGTCTTCAAACACATCCACAACCTGCCCGTCGCTGAGATTGCTCAACACCTCGGCCGCACCAACGAAGCCGTCGCGGGACTCTTGCGTCGCGGCCTGAAGAAACTCCGAGAATCCCTGAACAGCGAGATGTAACCATGGCGAATTCCAACGACAGCCGCAGCGACCATGAACGTCAACTCGACGCGATCATCAACCGGTATTACGAAGCGGTCGAGCAGGGAGATCCACCGGATCAGACTGCCTTCATCGCGCAGCATCCGGAGTTTGCTGCAGAACTGAGGGATTTCTTCGCAGACCTCGGCAACTTTCACGGAGCGCTACCTTCGGCAAATAAACACTCCAATTCGGACGACACGCTGCCAATGCGACCAATGGGCGATGATCGCCTCTCGCACGGGGCAGTCGTGCGGTACTTTGGCGAGTACGAGATTCTCGAGCAACTTGGCGTGGGAGGGATGGGGGTTGTTTACAAGGCTTGGCAAACCAAGGTGAAGCGGATCGTGGCCCTGAAGATGATCCGGGCTGGTGAACTGGCGACTGCGGAAGACGTGCAGAGATTTGAAAACGATGCGCGTTGTGCCGCAAACTTAACGCATCCCGGAATTGTTGCGGTGCATGAAGTGGGCCTTCACGATGGCAAGCACTTCTTCACCATGGACTATGTCGACGGCGGTAGTCTGGCGCAACTTCATCGCGACGAACCAGTGCCAGCCCGCCGTGCTGCCGATCTGTTGCGGCAACTCGCGGAGGCTGTGCACTATGCGCATGGAAAAGGAATCATCCACCGCGACCTGAAGCCCGCCAACATTGTCATGACGAATGACGGAATACCACGAATCACCGACTTTGGACTGGCGAAGCGAATTCGGAGCGACGAAGAATCGATTGAGCCCTCACTCACGCAAACAGGCCAGATTCTCGGAACGGCCGGCTACATGCCCCCAGAGCAGGCTTCGGGGAAGATGAAAGATGTGGTTGGCCCGCTGGCCGACATCTATTCCCTCGGTGCGGTGCTTTACGCCCTGCTGACAAGCCGAGCGCCCTTTGTGGGAGAATCGACGTCAGACACATTGCTTCAGGTCCTCCAAAAAGAACCAATTTCCCCACGGCTCCTGAATCCCAGTGTCCCGCGAGATCTCGAAACGATTTGTCTGAAGTGCCTGAACAAAGAGCCAGGAAAACGTTACGGCACCGCCCAGTTGGTGGCCGACGATCTCACGTTGTTCCAGAAGGGCTGCCCCATCAACGCCAGACCAGCTGGACGGGTTGAACGAACCTGGCGTTGGTGTCGCCGGAATCGATGGATCGCTGGCCTTGCAGCAGGGGTCGCCGCTAGTCTTCTGATTGGCACAATTGTTTCGAGCACACTGGCGATTATTGCGTACAGAAATAAGAACGAGGCTGATCAACGTGGGGATGCCCTGGCGGTGTCGCTCGAAGATGCGCGGCAGAAGTACGAGGAAATTGTTCGACTGACGGACCAACGAACCGCTGCACTCGACGAGGCGCAATGGCAGGTCTATCGCTTACGCATGATACAGATGGAGCAGTTATGGCAACGAAAAGACTGGGGGCATCTGGAACGACTGTTGACTGAGAGCATTCCGGCATCCGGTCAGAAAGACCTTCGTGGCTGGGAATGGTATTACCTTCAGGCACAACTCAATCGGCGCACGTGGCGAATGGATGGGCCACGTGGACAATTTGCTATCGACTGGGACCATCAAACGGACCAGCTTGCGGTATACGGCGACGGAGCCATTGAAATCTGGCGTCCCAGCGAACGCAAGTTGTTGAAATCGATCGCCGTTTCGACGGCACCCTACTGTTACTATCTGGTGCGATGGTGCCCTGATCACCGACATCTAGCCATCGCCACGGGCGAACTAAAAGCTCACGTTATCGACACAGAGACAGGTAAAATCATTTCCACACTCACAAGTGCGACGGTTCAAACAGATGATAAGGAGTTTATCAGTTACCTCGATTGGAGCCCGCACGGTGATTTCCTGGCGGTGACATTGGGCATTCGAGGCGTTCAAATTTGGAAGGTAGCACAAGGGTCATATCTCGTCCCGAGTACGACGTCAGATCCGCCCGGCTTACTTTGGAACGCACTACCTGAACCGGTTTTTGTCAAGTCGTTCGATCAGCACGATGGTGTCGTGTCAATTCGCATGCATTGGAGCTCGAACCAAGTTACGTGTGTCACGACTTCCAACGATGGTTGGGTGATGTCTTGGAATACGGGGACTTGGACGCTGATTCAGAAGGAGCGGTTGACAAGCCAATGGTGCGGCCAGGTCGTAGATTGGAGCCCCGATGGGTTGCGTATGGCGCTGGGATCAACGATTGTATTTGTCGCAAACTCTGACGGAACCGACGCGAGAAACCTGTCGGCCTCTGGAGCCCCTATTCGGCACCTGCGTTGGCTCGACAACGAGCGCATAGTCACCGCAAATGAGGCACAAGAGATCCGAATTGTCAACATCGATCAGAAAGTACCCGACGAGATTTTGCGAATGCACTCACAACTTGTGCGGGGTCTTTCAGTTGGCCCACAATCGCAGATTGCTTCGGAGGCCCCGGACGAATCGATCAAGATCTGGTCACACGATGAAATAACAGCAGAACAATGCACGCTATCCGGCGGCGCATGGTTGCCGTCGTATGCGGTTGGCGTTGCTTGGCATCCGCAATTGACGGTGCTCGGTTTGGTGTCAAAGCAAATGGGAGGTCATGTTGCTGCGACATGGTCGCCCAAAACGCCACATTTGGAAGTAGTGCCGCTGACTCATGGAGCGAACAGTGTCCACTGGAGTTTTTCTGGCGACACATTCTTAATTGAAAAGTCCGAGAATGATTGGCAGGCGCTCCAGTGGCCACGGACATCTGACGCGGTACCGACCGCAACGAGCCGAAGAACGGGGCCGACATTTTCTTCAGACGGTCGCTTCCGTGTCGATGCGAAACTCCATACTCGACAGATCGCAATCATTGACACTTCAGCGAAACTCGCGCCGTTGCAGCCCGATATTGATGTGGTCTACGCCTATGCGTGGCATCCATATCAACCGTATTTGGCGATTACTCAAGCAATCAACACTCAGTTATACCATCCGCTTGATTCTCTGTTCGTACGTGCGACTACGCCGCGTACTCACGCAGGGTATGTTACCACTTGCCTCGCTTGGAGCCGAGACGGCAAGTACCTGATTTCTGGGAGTAACGATAGCCTCCTTCGTGTTATGGACGGTACGACGCTCGATGTGATACATGTTCTGAGTGGACACACTGGCGCAATCACAGCAATTGCTGTGTCCAACGACGGCAGCCGAATCGTTTCCGCAGGCCGCGATGGATTTCTCCGATGGTGGGACGCGGTTCGCGGTGTTGAACTCTTCAAGCTACCAATCGCGAAATCTGACAATCTGTCCGAACTGAGCTTTAGCGCCGACGGCCTTTGGCTTGCCGGACGGACGGAACGCGGGAAAATCAATATTTGGACAACTGACAGCAACGCGATTCCATTGGACGCACTTACTACTGCCAATGAACCTGCTGCCAAAAAACTCTTCGAGCGGACATCGCAGCCAATGCTCGATGAACTCACGGCGGCGATAGAAGCCCAGCCAGACAACCGGGAAGTGCGCATGCAGCGGGGGCGATGGTACTTGAACAGGCAGATGTGGGCGGATGCCCTCGCTGATCACGAAGCCGCGTTGCAAGGAGTTTCAGAAACGTATCACTGGGATCGCGCAAACTTAGCAGCGTTACATTTGCGACAAGGAAACATCGAAGCGTATCAGCAACTTTGCCGCGTACTCGTCGCCGAAATGAAAAACATGCCGGACGATGGACATCGAATGCATATTGTGCGATTGGTATGTCTGAGCCCTATTGGAGTCGATGACTATGATCCAATTTTAGAGATCACTCGAGAGCAGCTTGGGCAACCTGATAATTGGTTCGCGATGCGGAATCATCCCGGTGTTCTGTGCCGCGCCGGGCTATGGAGAGAAAGTATGGACGCCGCCATAGCGTACCGGACGAAGTACCCGACGGGCCTTGGTACGGCATTACCAATGCTCTACGAAGCGATCGCGCTCCAGAAACTGGGGGAGTCGGACGCCGCCAGGAAACTGCTCACCGAAACCAAAATCTACGCTGAATCGCAAGCCCCCAATCACGGCGGTCCAATGGAATCGTTCGCCAATGACGCCCTGCTGACAGAAATTCTGTTTGCCGAAGCCAGTCAACTCATTCTGGGACAATCACAAGAATTAGCACTCCAACATCCTGATCGGGATGTGGAGGCTGCCAAGTGAGGGGATATCGAAGCATCGCTGTCCACAGGAGTCGTGTGTCTTCGGGAAGACAAGTTTTTTGCAGTCAGTGACTGCGGGGCTAAAGTATTTTGTTTGTCCTCCTGCCCGCCGGGAGAAGGGACTTTGATAAAGCTGATAGGCACCGCTGTGAACGATTTCTTCCGCGTTTTGCACGGCGATGTTTTCTCCGCAGAGCGATATCAGAAAACGAGCCGGTGTTTAGCTCTCCACTCGACCCTGCGTCGGTGGAAGCATGACTGGTTGGCTACAGCTCAAAGACAGCGCGATACAACCACTCCACCCGACCCCGCGTCGGTGGTTGGGCGACTTCACTTGTTGTGTCGTGGCTACACCGAGGCAGGGTCGGTGCAGGCCAGAGCATGGAACTCGAACTTACCGGTTTTAGCCCACCAGTCGGCGGTCCACCGACGCGGGGTCCAATGGCGTGGACTTAACGATATTTTCGTGAGCGGCAAGGCGCTAGCCGCCGGTTTTGCCAGTGTTTTAACCATATTCACCGGCGGCTAGCGCCTTGCCGCTCACTAAGTCCACGCCATTGGACGCGGGGTCGGTGGAGCCGTGAAAGGGTCACCAGTCGTGCGCTGGCGGCGACAAGCGGCTAATCATCGGCAACGTGTTTTCATGTGTCAGTAATCTTCACGGCGTTGGCTGAAGAGGCATTCAAATGCGTAAATCGTTAATGCAGTGGATTCGATGCAGCCTCGCTGCCGGAATCACAATGTTCGTTGTTGGATCTGTATTTCACACGATCGTTCCAGTTCTGTTCCCTGACGTTCCACTGCAGTATGAGACGGAGACTGAGCTGTTTCGAAGGTGGAAAGGCACATGGACAGAGACATACATGATGGTCCACCCGTTTCTCTTCGGATCTGTCTTCGCCACAGTTTTCCTGGCTCTGCGGAAGCGAACCGCGTTTCCCTCTGGTTTCAGCGGCGGTCTCGTTTACGGCGCGGGCGTGTTCTTTGTGGGGAGTCTGCCTGTTTTTGTTCTGGCATTCGCCTCGTTCCAGGTATCTGCGGAGATCATCTCGCTGTGGATCCTGCAAAACCTTTGTCAGTATCTGGCGTCAGGGTTGGCGGTTGGGCGAGTGGCGGAAAAGGATTTACCATTCTCGATGAGAATTCCATCACGCGGAGAGGTTGAGAAAAAATCAAAAAGCAGCTTTTTTGACCTGGGTTTGCTGGTTGGCATGCGCTAAAGAGTGCCTCATGAAAACGACAAACTCTTCAGGCATCCCTGACCCCGCTTCCTCTTCGGAGACG
>JBBQSE010000231.1:0-12486 GCA_038214195.1 Planctomycetales bacterium | reverse complement strand
TGGGGGTTCTGCGCAAAGTTGAATCCGCCGTGGTGTGCGTCCGAATCTGATCGAGACGAAATCTCTCATCGTCTCACGACAAATTTCAAAAAATTTCGACGGGGCTCAACCAGAAGCTCTGCCCTATGACGACAGCCTGCTCGCCCCGGTGGAAGCCGCGATTGATGGTAGCTGCCCAAATGTGATTCCATCGGGGCGAGCCCGATGGAAATCGCATCTGCGTGGCGGCGAGTTTGGTAGCTGCCCAATTGTGATCCCGCCGGGGTAAACCTGGCGGAAATCCGCTATGCTGCTTGGCGAATTCTTGAATCATGTCCCTCTCGGCACGTCGCCATGCACCCGCTCTACACACCCGACAATACGACGGCTGCCTACGAGTTAAACCGGAGCGTTGCGCTGTTTGGAACCGACGAATTCCCGTCGGCCGCCAAAAGGCTGAGCGAACTGAAAGCGGTCGCGGAATCTGATGGCGTGCGCATCCTTGAACATCACATTGCTGCTGCCAATGTGATTCAGCTTCTGGTCAGCTCCAAACCGCACATCGCTCCGTCGCAGATCGTTCGCTCTTTGAAAGGGCGGTGGCAGTACTTGATTCGAGATACGAATCCGAAGGCGTTTCGGCGAAGAAACATTTGTGGGGGCTTTGCCCGCATCGGGCTGGTCACCGACCACTTCCACATTCTGCTGACTACCAATGTCACGGAATCGCCAGACAGCGTCGCGTTGTGTCTGATGAATAATCTCGTTTATGTCCAACAGATGAAGCCCGTCCTGCGTTTCAGCTATTACGTAGGCACTTTCGGTGATTACGACGGCAGTGCAATCCGAAAAATTCTGCGATCATAACTATACGCTTCCATCGGGCTCGCCCCGGTGACATCAAAGGGGGGCCAACTGCCTGACTATGAGCGATTCAATGGCGATTGCACCCAACGCAACTCATCCGGGGCGAGCGGCGGATCGAGCGGAGCATCGTATTTGACGAAGAGGTAGTAGCTAGCGTCCGGTTCATTGAGAAAACCGGGGCTAGCGCCCGGCGGCTGATTAAGAACCGACAGTTGTTTTCCGCTCGATGCTTACGCCTCTCCGCTACGAAGGTTGACCATGTGATGTTACATTGCATCCACACCAATTCTTTCGACTACCTGGCAATAGTGAGGAATAACATCCATGCATTCGACTCTCCGTTTCGCTCCAGCTGCGGCTCTGATGTTTTTGGCGATGCTGGGTCTGGGTGCGCCAACGCACATTGCCGCTGAAGACAAACCCATGAACATCCTCGTGCTTTACGCGGATGACTGGCGACACGACACGTTAGGGGCCGCTGGTAATCCTGTCGTCCGGACACCGGCGCTGGATCAACTGGCAAGCGAAGGCATGCGGTTCACTCACAACTGTGTGACGACGTCAATCTGTGGCGTGAGTCGAGCCACATTGTTTACCGGTCAATGGATGTCTCGCCATGGCAATCCGGCATTCGCCGCTTTTAAGACGCCGTGGCCCGAAACCTATCCTGGCCTTCTGCGAGACCACGGTTACTACGTTGGCCATGTTGGTAAGTGGCACAACGGCAAGTTTCCCGCCGAACACTTCGATTTCGCACGCTCGTATGCCGGAACGCACTGGATGAAGATGCCGGATGGCTCGAAGATTCATGTCACTCAGCGAAACGAAAACGACGCCCTCGAATTCCTGCGAACACGGGCATCCGATAAGCCGTTTTGTCTCACGGTGGCATTCTTTGCCACGCACGCCGAAGACGCAAATCCGCTGCAGTACCTCCCTCAGCTCGAAAGCATGGAGCTTTACAAAGACGTGGCGATTCCAGTGGCACCGAATGCGACCGACGAATCGTTTCACCGTTTGCCCGAATTCATCGCGAATGAAAAGAACGAAGGCCGTCATCGCTGGCACTGGCGATTCGATACGCCGGAAAAACATCAAACGATGATGAAGAATTATTATCGCCTGGCCACGGAAGTGGATTCGACGTGCGGTCGAGTCATCAAAGAACTCGAAAGTCAGGGCGTGCTGGAGAACACGCTGGTGATCTTCACCACCGATAATGGCTACTACCATGCGGAACACGGTTTGGCCGATAAATGGTATCCACATCAGGAAAGCATCCGCGTACCTCTGATCATTCGCGATCCGCGAATGGCGGTAGCGAAGCATGGACAAACCAACGACGATTTTACGCTCAACGTCGATCTGGCTCCGACCATATTGAACGCGGCGGGCGTCATACCACCGGAAGGCATGCAGGGCCGTGACATGAGTCCGCTGTACCTTGCCGATGAGAAACCGATCTGGCGAGACGAGTTCTTCTATGAACACGCGATCATTCGCGACGTGAACTTCATCCCGTCGTCTCAGGCACTGGTGCGGAAGGATTGGAAATACTTCTATTGGCCCGACTTCGATCGCGAGCAGCTATTCGAGCTGAAAGCCGACCCGCGAGAAGAAAACGATCTTGTCGCCGATCCACAATACGCAAAGCGGCTTGCCGAGATGCGGGAACGCTTTGCCCAACTCAAGGCAGAAGCCCGATGATGAAGCGAAGAATTTTTTTAACGGCAACCATCGCTGCGTCTGTTTCCGCCATTGTACTCCAGGCAGCGGAGCCCCGGCGACCACCGCGAATTTTGCTCCGGTCTTCATGGCAGACTGTGAACATCGGTGATATCGCGCACACACCGGGCGTGCTGGCGATCCTTGAACGCTATCTGCCCGACGTGGAGATTCGTTTGTGGCCAGGCAATGTCAACAACGGCGTGAGAGAATTGCTGGTTGAGCGATTTCCCAGACTGCAAATTGTTCAAGGCACCGAGCAACTGAAGTCCGCGTTTGATGAATGCGATTTTCTGCTGCACGGATCCGGGCCGTCGCTGGTTGCAGAAAAAGATGTGATCCGCTGGAGTCTGGAGACGCAAAAGCCGTACGGAGTTTACGGCATCACGCTGCCACTGAAAGAGTCCGCCTCCACCGTCTCCACGCCTGATGATGCGTTCGCAAAGACGATTAAAGTCTTAAGCGGTGCCCGTTTCGTTTTCTTTCGCGACTCGGTGTCAATGGGGTTGGCAAAAGATCGCGGATGCACTTGCCCGGTGACGGAGTTTGGTCCCGACGGCGCGTTTGGCACGGACCTGCGAGACGATGAGAAAGCCACAGCGTTTCTTGAGCAGCACGGACTCGAAGAAGGCAACTTCCTGTGCTGCATTCCACGCCTGCGTTATACGCCGTACTGGGTTATTCCTGAGAAGAAAGCGCAGCGAGACGAGACGAAGCACGCTCGGAACGAGGCGATGAAGGAGCACGATCACCTGCCCCATCGTCAGGCGATCATCAATGTCGTCCGCCAGACGCGGATGAAAATTCTGATCTGTCCGGAAGATCGCACTCAAATGAAAGTCCGCAAAGAACTGCTCTACGATCCTTTGCCGGATGATGTAAAGGCCCGGACTGTTTGGCGACCCGACTATTGGCTCACCGGCGAAGCCATTTCCACGTACACGCGCAGTGCGGGACTATTTGGCAATGAGATGCATTCGCCCATCATGTGCGTCGGCAACGGCGTTCCGGCGATCGTGTGCCGCTGGGCGGAACAGACAAGCAAGGGGTTCATGTGGCGGGATATCGGGCTTGGCGATTGGCTGTTCGACTTCGACAATGAAGACGACGTCAAACGCCTACCCGCCGCCGTGCTCGAAATGGCCCAAAACCCGGCTGCCGCGAAGGCAAAGGCTGAGGAAGCAAGACGATTCGTTGTGCAGCGACAACGTGAAACCATTCAAGTCCTGCAGGAACAATTTGCCTGAGTCACTGTCCCTCAGGTTGACCGGCAGCTGGTCGATGGTCTACGCATCTTATACTTCACACGGTCAGAAATGATGCTGTGGATTTTCTTGTGATTGTCCCCTCTCCCCCCGCAATTGATCTTCCAACTTGACACGCTTTCCACGGGGGAGAGGGTTACAGTGTGTTTTACTAACCCGAAGCGCCAGCGAGGTGGCGTTTCACCAATGTTTTTGAAGTCTAAAACCTCGCTGGCGCTTCGGGTTGGTATTAAATCGACAGCCTGCCAAGGGTTGACGGGACATGGGAATCGTTGCCTTTGAAAGTACCTCAGTCTGCATCGCGTGAAGTATCGCGGGCTTGACTGCAAGTAACGAACCGCGACGAGCGGAAGTGCCCGTCCTACAGCGGGGAGATCGATTTCTGCCGCTCGCCTTATGGCCGTGTTTTCGAGAGGATTACGCGGTCCAACAATTCCTCGGGACATTCGTCTTGAGTCAAACCGCCCATTTGTGCAATGCTACGGCTCTCGTCTTTTCTCCTGTCTCACAACGTCCTGCCGAATCTGCCGATTTCCCGTCCGGGCCTGACCATTTTTAACATTGTCAGGGCTCTCTTTCCAGGCCTGAAAATGCCTAATTCGCACGCCAAGATTCACAGAATCCGCCGCTACGTTCGCGCGTGGCAATGTTCGTGCGTGTTGATGCTCGCGCTGGTGATGGTGTTCTGCGCTGCGGGTACCAGAATTGTTTGGGCTCAGCAGGAATCGGAATTAATCGTTGCCGATATTCGAATCGAAGGCAATCAGACGATTCCGGAATCCTCCATTCTTCAGAAGATTCAGGCTCAGCCGCAGCGGCCAATTTCTGAGCGTCTGATTCGCGAAGATATTCGATCTCTGATGGCCACGCGCTGGTTCTTCAACGTCAGAGAACGATTGGACGATACGCCGCAGGGCTTGATTCTGGTCTACACTGTTCATGAAAAGCCCATTGTGCAGCGTGTAGAATTTCGCGGCAATAAAAAGGTCAAGACGAAGCACCTGACGGCCTGGACCGGGCTGAAAGCGGGAAGTCCGTTTGATCCGAGAGCCAATCACGAAGCTGTCACTCGCATTCAACGCGAGTACAAGGACAAAGGTTACTACTTCAGTGAGGTGCAGCTGATCAAAGGTGGGAAGCCCGGTGATCGGGAAGTGATTTTTGAGATCAATGAAGGCCCAAAAGTTCAGGTCAAGGAACGCACGTTTGCAGGCAACAAGTATTGGTCTAATGGAGACTTGCGGAAGAATCTGATCAGCAAAGAGGCGTTCCTGATTTTTGGCGGAATCTACAATCCGGATACGATTAACGCAGATATTGAAGCACTGAAGCAATACTATCGCAGTGTGGGATTCTTTGACGTGGAGGTCACTGGGAAGCCACTTTTCTCAGAGGATCGCTCGGACGTCAACCTGCATTTTGTGGTTGCAGAGGGGCGTCGATACAAGGTGCGGGAAATTCGCTTCGAAGGCAACGCAACTATTCCGACTTCGCAACTAAGGGATGAATCGAAACTCAAGCCTGGTGACATGTTCAGCACTTATCCGTTGAACAAAGACGTTCGGCGGATGCTCGATTACTACGGCGAGTTGGGGCATTTCTTTGCCACGGTTAATCCCGTACCTCACTTTGTTGAGCAGCCAGGGATTGTGGATCTGGTCTTTGAAATTGACGAAGATCGACCGCGTTACATTCGTGATATCAACATCAACTACGATGGCGACCATCCACACACAAAACAAACGGTGGCCCTGGACCGACTGCAGATTCAGCCAGGCGATCTGGCCGATCCTCGCATCATCAATCGGGGACGTTCGCGCATCAACGGCAGCGGTCTGTTTGAGCCGGGGATCAACTTTCAATTTGAACCGGTGGAGCCGGGACAGTCTGGATTTGCTCTGGATTCACGTGTTTATCGTGGCCAGGGGCCGCCTGTGGCACAGCCAGACGACTGGACTCAGGAATTCTCGATGAATGCCCAGCGTTCGGCGGCTGAATGTGTCATTGGCGACTACAGCTGGCTGATCGGCAATGACGCAGGGCGTGTTGAAGTTGCTCAGGCACAGGTGTCTGCGCAAGTACCGGGCGAGGCGTCTGCAAGAACAGACGATGAGCCACCGAAGCGACCGGCTCGTCCCCGGCCACCAGCCTCGGCGCAACGGATGGTGCTTTCTCCGCCTGACTCTGTGGATCGAATGGTGCCATCGCCGCCAGTCGGTCTGCGAGGCAGCCTGCCGTTTGCTTCAGATCGCACCGAATCGACATTGCCTCTGCCTCGATTGATTCCCAAGGGTGACGAATCCCGCCGGGAATCGCTGCCAGCGAATCGTCAGCCGGACGATACGAAGTTTGATCACGATGTCGCGCGTCCGGTTTTCGAATCTGACGAAATGGGATTTCGACCGGTGTCGCCATCGCGATTCTTTTCAATCGAAACCCGTGTGTTTGAGGCATCGCAGGATGTCTCGCCGGATGAGCCAATTTTTCGCGCTCAGAGCATCGACGAAGTGCCGACTCAAAACACGCTTGAACGCAATCCTCCGTACAGTGGTCAATTTCGCGACATCCCGCCCGGATGGCTCGATATTAACGTGAACGCCGCAGAAGGTCGCACGGGACGATTGATGTTCGGTGCGGGAGTCAACAGTAACTCGGGTCTGGTGGGTTCGTTCGTATGGGATGAGTCGAATTTTGACATCCTGCGACCCCCAACCAGTTTTTCTGACATCATTGAAGGCCGGGCCTGGCGTGGCGGCGGACAGCGATTTCGTCTTGAGGCGGCTCCTGGTAATCAGGTCAGCCGCTACGCGCTGAGCTGGACCGACCCGTACTTCATGTACACGGACTACAGTCTGGGCGTGAGTGGATTTTACTTCAATCGTTTCTATCCGGACTGGACGGAAGATCGTATCGGTGGTCGCGTCTCGGTTGGCAAGCAATTCACACCGGAATGGTCGGGGTCGCTGGCGCTGCGACTGGAGCAGGTCGATATGCACAACCCGCGTACTCCAACGCCAGCCATTGTGCTGCCAGTGATTGGGACCAGTTTCCTGTCAACAGCACGTGTCAATGCGACGCACGACACGCGAGACTCGTCGATGATGCCGACCAGCGGGCATTATGTCGATGCTGGCTACGAGCAGGCGTTTGGCGATTTTAGCTTTCCACGTGTTGAAACCGACGCTCGACAGTATTTCACCCTTTTCAGCCGTCCGGACGAAACCGGTCGCCGCGTTTTGACGATCGCCGGAAACCTTGGCTGGAGCGGCAACGACACGCCGGTCTTCGAACGCTACTTCGCGGGCGGTTTTCAGTCGTTTCGCGGTTTCGCCTATCGCGGAGTCACGCCGCGTGAAAATGGCTTCGCAACAGGAGGCACGTTTCAGGCACTCGGCACTGTTGAGTACCGTATGCCTGTCACGGCGGACGACATGATCAACGTCGTGGCGTTTTCAGATTTTGGTACGGTCGATGACCAGGTTTCGCTTTCAAATTTTCGCGCGACAGCGGGCTTTGGCTTTCGAGTGGTCATTCCGGCGATGGGGCCTGTGCCGCTGGCGTTCGACTTTGCGTTTCCAATCCGCACGCAAACCATCGACAACGAACGTGTCTTCAGCTTTTATGTCGGGATCAATCGCTGATCGACTTTTGCACGAAGTAGCTTCGTACGATGGGTCTCCAGACCCGTCCTGCCAACCGATCTCGCCGTTTGCTAAATGTTGCCGTCCAGCTTTTCGACGATCTCATTCAACGCATCGCGGAGTTTTGTGCGAACGGATTCCGACTGTGTGTCGAGCGCCTTCAGCAGTTTGGGCGTCAGTGCCTTGTTGAGCTTGTCCATCATCGAAGACGCTCGTTTCCAGAATTGTTCAGGAGTCAGTTCCTGACGCTCCGTGCCGGGTTCGGAATCACGCACTTTGGGAGCTGGCGTTCCGGCATCAGCGCGAAACGGCGCGTAGGACTCGCCTGCGTCGCGTGCAACCATATCCATGGTGGCGGCTCCAGTACGATCACCGGCAGCCAGTCCGGCCCGGTCACCCATTCCACTGGGCGTGAACTGCGATGGATCCACGACGCGAGAGAGCGGCACGTTGGAAGTATCAAAACCCAGCGGCGCGGCCCATTCTGAGTAGCCTTCAGAAGATTCCGCGAACAGATCTTCGCCCCTTTGCGCGCGACGCCACGCCCGCATTTCGCCGACTGTAGCTTCGGAATCCTGCGCCCAGTTGAGGCAATCTTCAGCGTCGTCCCAGTTCAGGGCGACGTAAAAGAACGACCATTTCAGACGTACAAAATTCTCGTGTGTGCCTCCGAACGCTTCCCAAACGCGTCGTCGCTGGAAGATCTGGTCGCCGCTGAGTCCGACCATTTGGCCAAAATCCCCGTCAGTCCGACCGCGCGCGTAACGCTGCGTCCAATTCGAAGCGCACTCGCCCACGACCCAGTTGCACTGGCTCACGGCGTCACGAGCTTTGGAGATCAGCTGTTCCTCAGTTTCTTTCACGGTACATAACCCTTCTGCAGATTCTTCACGACAAGTATTGTTCCATCTGAGGCGACAGGAATAGGAGACCTTCGACTGCGTGCCACAGTTCTGCCATCCTACGCAGAGAAAATCGTGCCTTCTACCGCCGAGCCGGTGAACCCGTTCGAAATTCCAAATGTCCTGTACTCACCAGCCATTCTGGGGCGTGGATAATCGCCGGTTCTTCAACTGCATTTTTCCAGGTTCTGGCGTTGAGGCGATTTTTCGGCAGGATTTCGCTGAAGGAGGGTGGACCGTTTGTCGATACATTCGGTATAAAGCTGTCGGGCGAGGGAAGCGTTAAACTTTCCTCAAATTGCCCAGTCAGTTCTGCGGGGGGATAGCCAAGTGGCTAAGGCAACGGATTGCAAATCCGTCACGCGTGGGTTCGACTCCCACTCTCCCCTTAAAAACGCTGGATTCTCTTCATTGAGGTCCAGCGTTTTTTTGTGCTCTGAAGGCAAGCGTGACGGCCATGCGGTACGAGGGAGGCCACATGCCTGGCTGTGGCAGCCATCCGAGATTTGGACTCAACTCGGATGTCGATCCGCTAATCCGGTACTGCGGCTGCAGTTCGGCGTGCCGCTCGTCCCTGGAATGCTTCGGATCAAGAACAAAGTGATCCTCGTTTGAACGATTGCCCTGAGCTTGCTATTCTTCGCCCCTTCCAAATGAATTTTCTGTTTGAATTCCGGAGACTACTGGCTCATGGGCACGAAGAAGACGGGTAAGGGTCGGCGAAAGATTGGTCGCAAGAAGCGCCGTATGCGAGCCAAGATTCGGCATCGTAAGGGTTGATTTTTCAGCGCTGCCGCGATTAGTCGTGTTTCGCGTCCTTTCGCTTCGTGCAGACTCCTGAGTGATCTGAGCAGTCCGTTTTCCATGTCGAAGTGGCGAATGATGACGGCTCGATGGTTGGGATTGCGCGGATTTGATTCGCAGGGCTCGTCACTCCATGTTGGGTGTTGAGCCCTTTTTTACGCGCCGATCGCAGGGACGAGAGGGACTGGTCCGATTGTTCCATTTGTCCGATGTGGAACTTTGCGGATTCTTGTGAGCTTGACAACGCGTCCGATTGGTTCAATCCTAGTGTTGATTGTCATGTTGCGTTTTTGCAACATGGCCGTTCCCCGCCCTGAATCAGAGGATTCATCATGCCTCGCACTTCCCTCCCCGGTCAATTACTCATCACGGTGCTGGTTTCGGCTCTGTTCTCGTGTTCGGCTCTCGCGGAAGATGCTCCGTCCGGAGTTTCGCGTGTGCAGCAACAGATTGAGCAGGCCGCGTTGCAGAAGCAAAACGCCGACAAGGAACTGACGCTGAGACAGGGGGCTGCGGATGTCGCCATGCAGCGTGTTCAGGAACTGCAGAAGCAGCTTGAGGAAGCTCAACTTCGAGCCCGGAAGGAATCGGACCAGCTGATAGTCCTTCAGGAGAATGTGGCTGCTCTCGACAAACAGGTTGCCGAACTGCAGGCTGCTATTCCTCAGCATGAAGCCGCTGACTTACTGGTTCAGGCCGCTGCTGCGGTGTCCGCTCGCATGGACAATATGCAGCAGGCGCAAACTCGGCTCCAGAATCAGCTGGCGATGCTGCGAAAGTCTTCAGTGGAATGGCGGAGCAAGGCTTCAGATGCGGAGCAAAAAATTGCGGCGACTGTCGTTCAACGCCCGGAACTCGAAAAGAAGGCGAATGAAGCCAAAGTGGCCGTTGATGCCGCCGAAGTCACCGTGAACACTGCCATGACGGCTGTGATAACCGCGAAGAGCAGTTTCGATTCACTCAACACGATGCTGCCGACGCAGGAAGAGCAGCTGAAGACGACGATGGTGTCCATCGAATCGCTCACTCGCTCGGTCGCGTCGCTCGAAAATTCACTGAACACGCTGCGTGAGGCTTCAAAACTGGCGGGAGTAGATTCCGCCGCAGCCATTCAGGGCCTGGAAAAAGCAATTGCCAGTTTTGTCCCGTTGAAAGCCAATACGGACGCCTCACTGGCGATTGTTACGGCGCGACGTGACGCGCTTGTCGCTCAGATCGCCGTTGCGAAGACGGAGCTTGATAAGAAGACTGCCGAGCATCAAGCCGCTGTCGCTGCGGCCGAACCGCTGAGGGCAACCTGGATCGCGGCAACTGCGGCATTGACAGCGGCAGACGCTCAGGAACTCGAAATGAAGGTTGTCAAAGTCGAAGGTGAACGTCAGCAAAAGATGCTGAACGCACAACTGATCGGTCTGGAGCCGTCGCTGCTGAAACTGCAGGCTGAAACACAGATAATTGCGAGCGATTATCTTGTGGCCCAGCGGCAATCCGAGGCGGCGCTTGAGCCACTCGGTCGATTCGTTTCATTTTCCAAACACGTCGCGCCGATTTTTGCTCAGCGTTGTATTGCATGCCACAACACACGCAGTCCCGGCGGACGGTTGAATCTCGATTCGTTCGCGGCTCTGCTGAAAGGTGGCGAATCCGGTCCCGTCGTGACGGCTCACAAGAGTGCGGACTCAACGCTGATCGCAATGATCGAAGATGGCTCGATGCCGAAGGATGCCGATCCGCTGACGAAGGAAGAGATCACGATCGTTAAACACTGGATTGATGTTGGTGCTCCTTTGGATGCTGGCATTGCGGTGACGGCGGATCTGTTTGATGTCATGCCGGAGTCCGCTCAGCCTCTGCCACCGGAAGAATACCGCGTCGCAATCCCGGTCACGGCCGTGGCGTTTAGCCCGGACGGCAGCCAGTTGGCGTCTTCCGGGTATCATGAAGTGCTCGTCTGGAACGCCACGGACGGTGCGCTGATTCGCCGCATTTCCAATGTGGCCGAACGCATCTACGATCTCGAATACAGTGCTGACGGAACCCAGCTTGCTGTTGCTGCAGGAACTCCTGGGCAACTCGGCGAGTTGAAATTGTTCTCGGTGGCTGACGGTGAATTGATTCGGACGCTGGCTCGAGCCCGCGACGCGGTGTTTGCTTTGAGCTTCAGCCCGGATGGACAGATGCTGGCCTGTGCTGGCGCGGATCGGTCGATCACGGTGGTGAAAGTGGCAGATGGAGTCGAAGTCATTCGTATTGAAGATCACGCGGATTGGGTGATGGATGTGAATTGGTCTCCCGACGGTCAGCGTCTGGTGAGCAGCAGTCGCGACAAGACATGCAAGGTTTTCGAGGCCGCGACCGGCAACCCCGTCATCACCTTCAGTGGACACGGCGAACCGGTTTACTCGGCGGCGTTCCTGGCAGACAGCAAGACTGTTGTCAGCGGCGGAAGTGATCGACGTCTGAGAGTCTGGAATTCAGCCGATGCCAAGGAAATTCGCGCGATCGGCGGATTTGGGGGTGACATTTTCCGCATTGAGATTCTGCCGGGCGATCAGATTCTGTCCGCCAGCGGCGACAAGGCCGTGCATCTAAACAAGGCTGCTGACGGTGGAGAAATCCGGAAACTCGCCGGACACAATGACTGGGTCTACACAATGAGCGCCAATCCAGTTCGTAAACTGATCGCGTCCGGCAGCTACGACGGCGAAATCCGGATTTGGAATGCGGAGGACGGTAGCATGACGACATCGTTCATCGCAGTTCCCAAAACCTTGACCGGCCAAAACGTGGCGGCTCAGAAGTAGTCTGCGAGCCTTGCCCGTTAAATAAACGGATGGGTGGCCGGGGTTGGAGAGTGTTAGCTCGAAACCCCGGAGCTACCCTCGCTTCGCGCGGTGCAGCCCCGGTCACCCAGCCCTCATTAGGCCACTGACAGAGCAACAGGCCTGATATCGATTCCAATTGTCAGTGAACCTCTATTGAACTCTGTAGCCGGGCTGGACAGACACGACCGGCATTTGGCTACAATGCGGTCGGTATTCCACACGTTCTCTCGACTTTCGGGGTTCTCAGATGACTGGTTGGCAATCCACAACGCTCCTTGGCCTGTTGGCTGGAACTTTGTTTGTAAGCTCTGCGGCTGCGGGTGATCTCAACAAAGACTGGAACCAGTTTCGCGGTCCAAATCGCGACAATCTCAGCAAGGAAACTGGTCTGGCAGATCAGTGGCCGGAAGGCGGGCCGGAACTGCTGCAGACGATCACCGGGATTGGCGAAGGCTATGCCGCCGTGTCACTCGTCGGC
>JBBQSE010000230.1:0-12507 GCA_038214195.1 Planctomycetales bacterium | reverse complement strand
CTGTAACGTAAGACGCATGATTCGCGGCAACCGCCTCGTAGCCACCAACTACCTGAAGCTGCCACCACAAAGGCGCAAAAGTGGCGACGCCAACGGCGAAGAATGTTCCGAGGATCGCCTAGATTCGCCAGAGCGGAATCGATTTTCTTCCCTCCCACAACCACCACTGCCCGCTGCCGCTGCACAGGATCGCCAGCGGAAGCCAGCCGGTGTACTTGGTCCACCAGGCAAGTCCACACACAAATCCCGCAGCGATCGCGGACCTGAAGCAACCGCGATCGACAGCTCGCGTACCCAGTCCAACGGATGCGACGATCCAGAACAGACACGCAACATCGGTGAGTGCCATTCGCGAGTAGATGATATGGAAGTCGCTGAGGGCCACGATGGCGACGATGAAGATGCCGGCGGGTTTGCCAAACCAGCTTCGGGCCAGCAGCCACAGTCCGATGATGGTCGCAATTCCAAGCACCACCGAAGGCAGAAATGGCGCGTATCCTCCGAGCCCCGGAAGCCATTGAAAGCCCTCCATCATCGTTCCGAGCAGCGGTGGCGAATAGAGATGCCGAGCCGGATAGGGCTGATGAAACTGTCCATCGTACCACAAAGCGGAAGCGTAGATCCCTTCGTCGAAGTGCTCGACGGCCTCACGCTCCAGATGGAATGTTCGCAGCAGCACACCCAGCGAAAAGAATCCGATCAATGCGATCACTTCGATGGGCGTTGGACGAAGTTTCATGTACCTGCTTCCGTGTATTTCGTTCCGGCGGCGCTGAGTAGTAACATCTCAAACGACCGCCGCGAGTCCGCATCATAGTGCTCTGGCCGCCGTGAATCCACGTCCTTCCGGTTCCACGTGAAACGGTGCGTATTGCCATTTTGCAGACAAACGACCTGCCTCGGTTGAGTCACAGCCAGACGAGTCTAACATACAACAGTTCCAAACTGTCCCGAATCCTGACCACGATCGAGATGATTCATGTCCGAAACTGATCCTAATAAGCTCTACGATGCGGCTCGCAAACTCAGGGATCAGGGTGACCTCGAAGGCTGCGTCGCCGCGCTGCGTCATATTCTGACCATTGATCCTGTGCATGT
This sequence comes from Planctomycetales bacterium, assembly GCA_038214195.1. GTDB lineage: Bacteria > Planctomycetota > Planctomycetia > Planctomycetales > Planctomycetaceae > SXXK01. Next base: position 11,409 of record JBBQSE010000230.1, on the reverse strand, counting down.
TCAGACCCACATGGCACTGGCCGTCCATCTGCAGAAACTTGGACACCTGGACGAAGCCATCGAACACGCCAAGAAGGCCGCAGAACTCAACCCCGAAGATTCGTTCTCATTTACGCAGCTCTCGGTGATTTACCAGCGCTGTGGAAAAATCTTTGAAGCGGAAGACGCCATGGCTCGCGCACGTGCGATTGAGGGCAACGTACAAAAGCACTGAGTCCTTGATTAAGCACTTTTCTTTTCAAAATCAGCCGCTACGCGTTAGCGTCCGGTTCCCGGCATTTCGTCAGACCTGCCTGGTGCGGATCGAGGCTGATTTGGTGAAGACTCGCGACGCGCGGTTCATCTCACAATCAGCCCTCGGGCAGCGCGGCTCTAAATTGTATGACCAGATTCTTAGCAACGGATGCAGTGCGGCTGCCACATTCACAAACGGCCCCGCGTACTGCGATGATGTCTGCGCTGACCGCGCGAATGGCAGGAAGATGGCTGAGAGTGATGCGGCCGGCGAGCGCCAGCTTGATCCCATGACGCAGTGTTTCGCGGCGAAGTGAGTGGAGCTGATTTAGCGTCAGCCAGTCAAGGATCGTTGATTCGTCTTTCTGATAGGTGTCTATCAGCAGAATTCCGCATCCGGTTTCCACGGCGGCGTCAAGGACTTTATCGACGTCTGGTGCGCCGGCTTGTTCGGAATCTGCATAGCCAACCGCAACCCAGCTATGTGCCCCACTGAACGATTTGCGGACGCTGTTCCACCTCGAGACCCACGATTGACCAGGCTGGGTGGAGACGATATTCGCGAGTCCAATTTTTAGAAACTGGGGAGTGGCATGCTGACACGCAGCCCGTAGCTCAAATTCTTCTTCTAATCGGCGGTCAGGATTAGATTGAATCCGAGATTGAGTCGCCGTCATTTCTAATTCGACCGACGGACAGAATTTCCATTCCGTCAATTCCCCGAGTGCCACACTCAACGGCCGCTGTGAGAATAGTGAGCCGCGCACGACCGCGCCGATCTCGCGGATCACTGCAGGAGCGGCGCAACCGAGTGAGCCGCGATTGGGTTCCTTGACGTCGATGATGTCCGCGCCACCTTCGACGGCTGCGATTGCTTCAGCCGCATTTCGCACGGAGACCAAAAGTTGCGGCATTGCGTGTCCCGAACTAAGTCTGAACCTGATTCAGATCGAGTGACCGTAATCAGGCGTCAGTCGCTGCGTCTTCGGCAACTTCTTCTTCGGCAGCTTCTTCTTCTTCGTCGGCTTCGAGATCCGCGTCAATATCGATCTCATCCGCAGCTTCGGCATCGACTTCAACTTTGACTTCTTCGTCCAGATCCTCATCCGGTACGGGCGTACCGGATTGGACGACAGGCGTGCCATCTGGATTCAGAGCTTCCTTCATCGGTTGCATGAAATAGCGACGCTTGCCGCGACCGAGGAGCGTTGCCAGCAGTTCGTCCGCCTTGTCTTTTTCGTGATAGAGGAATCGGCCTTCTTCGCGCATCGTGCTGCTGTAGACGACCCAAATCAGGCGACGACGCTGCATCGCCTCCTTCGCTCTTTTTGTGCGAGGCTTCGCGGCCTTCCGCTTTTTCGGTGCCGCAGGATCTTTTTCGCCCTTGGTGGCGCGTTTCTTCGTCGTGCCTTCTTTCTTTTCACCGGCAGTGCGAGTGGTTTTTTTCTTGCCCGACTCAGCTTCAGCGGCTTCAGCGGCTTCCACTTCACGACGCATTGACAGACGACTCTTGGCCATTTTTCCTACCAGACAACAAATGTGAGAATGCCGGAGCCAGCGACCGGCTGACAGACCGGAAGCCCGGTCCTGCGAAAACGACGACACACCTCAGGCGCGGAAGGATAACAGGGTTGGCCGCCAGTTTCCAGCGAAAGCCCGGCGGGCAGGAATTGGGAATGGTGTTGGACGATATGCCCCAAATGGCATGGAATCCAGGTAGCAAACGGCGTGGGCCATCCGGACCTTCAGGGACCCACTGGAAGGCTCATGCCACACCGCTATTTGGCGGTGACGCGATCTACGACGAATTGAATAGCCTCCACCATGCGTTGACGATCGACCTCGTGAACGTTAATGGGGCGACCGATGGCTTCAAGCATCGTGAGTGTGAGGCGACCGCCAAGGTGTTGCCGGAACTCTTCGAGGCCAGCAAAAAGTTCGTCGGTTCTTTGAAGCGTAGGATGGTCAATCAGGAGCCCTAGTCGCTCGAGCGCGAGGAGAACCCGGTCGGCGTCAGTTTCGGGAAGTCCGTGAACCAGACTCGAGTAGACTGTATCTACCGCCACACCAATTGCGACCGCTTCGCCGTGACGCAGTTCGAACTGACTCATCGCCTCCAATTTGTGCGCCGACCAGTGTCCGTAATCCAGTGGGCGGGCCTCCAGCATCTCGAAGGGGTCGCCTCCGGCGGTAATGTGCCTTAGGTGCCATTGCGCGGAATTTTCGATGACTGACCAGCAGGCCGCGCCGCGATTGGCAATTGTGTCCGCGTCACGAAGAATGCTGTCAAAAAAGCTGGCATCCTTCAGAAGAGAGACTTTCACTGCCTCAGAAAAACCGCAGCGAAAGTCGCGATCACTGAGCGTTTCCAGGATCGCTCGGTCGTTGATCACCCCCCACGGAACGGCGAACGATCCCAGCCAGTTCTTCTTTTGAAAGAGGTTGACCCCGTTTTTAACGCCGATTCCGGAGTCAGCCTGAGCCAGCGTTGTGGTTGGGATGCGGATCAATCGCAGGCCGCGGTGAGCGATCGCGGTGGCAAAGCCGACGGCGTCGAGCACAGCCCCGCCACCGATGACGACGACGTAGCTCCGGCGATCCATGTCGGCTTCGTTGAGCACCTTCAGCATCCGTTCCAGGATGTGAATGTCATTTTTGACTGCCTCGCCTCCAGGCACGAGTTGGGGATTGCCGACCGCCATGAAGCGACCGGAATTCCTGCGGGCAAACGTGCGCAATCGCTGACGAAGGTCGGGATTTGCATCGGCGACATGTTCGTCCAGCCAGAACTGAACTCGTGGCAGCCGTGATTCCGACGATTCCAACAGGTCCGCCAGCACGCCTGAGTCGGCTCCCAGCACATCTCCGGTGAATCGCAGACGATGCGTGAAGTTCACTGAAAAATCGATGTTCAGGGAACTCAATAAAGCGGAATTGGAGTCTTTGAGGGGTAGTGTCATGGGAAATGGGCAATCCGTAACAGTCGCTGTCAGCAGATCCGGCAATGGTATACCGACCCGGAAATTTAGAATATTGATCAGGACCCGGCACGACCGTTAGTTACATCATCGAGACTGCGTGTGAAACTCGGAGTTACTAAGCCAGCGTGTCCTCCGCCAGTGAAGTTGTCAAGGAGGATATCCCTTCGATCCGCGAGTTGGCAACCGAGTCCCGCAAATTGCCGGGTGATTAGGGCTGGTTCAGTGGGGGCAAGTTTCCGGGCCGTAAAATCGTTACGACCGTTCCGTTCAAATCCCGAGCGAGAAGTGACCGGCAAACATTGCGCTTCGTCTCGACTATTGACTGCAGTTGATCCGAAAAAACTGGCAGTGATCCAACTGGAGTTGCAAGTCAGATCGCCAACCAAACAAGAATGCGGCGTGTGCATTCGAAGCGATCGGGACGGCAGACTCAAAGAACGATGTTCAGGAGAATTCAAATGAAGGCGTTTTCACTCGCAGCTGCTCTGGTCGTATTTTCGATCGCGGGCAGCGTACAGGCCGGGTTGTTCGGCCACCACAGCCACAGTGGTTGTTGTGTTGAGCCAAGCTGCTGTGCACCAGCTGAAGCCAGCTGCTGTGCTCCAGCAGGATGTGGCAATGGTGTCGATCCAAGCTGCTGCGCTCCAGCAGGATGTGGCAATGGTGTCGGTGCAAGCTGCTGTGCTCCAGCAGGATGTGGCAATGGTGTAGATCCTAGCTGCTGTGCTCCAGCGGCATGTGGTGCTGGCTGTGCTCCAAGCTGCTGTGCTCCAACATCTTGCGGCAACAGCTGCGGCAACAGCTGCGGTGACGGCTGTGGTTGCGGAAGCAGCTGCTTCAAGATGCCGAAACTGCGTTGCCCAAAGATCCGGCTGCCTAAGTTCCATTGCCCAAAATTCCGCCTGCCTAAGTGCAACTTCGGCTGCGGTTCAGGCTGCGGAACTGGCTGCGGTTCATCATGCGGATCAGCTTGCGAGCCAAGCTGCTGTGCACCAGTCCAGGCTTCATGTGCTTGCCCCTGCAACTGATATTGAGTCGGCGAAAGGGTAAGGTAACTATCCTGATTGACGACATGCGATGCTGACGGTGAAAAGAGAGTGGACGTCGTGATCCACTCTCTTGCCGTCTTGACAATTCGATCAGTGCGGATTGAAAAAATCAGGAGGCGTCCGGCAGGCATCCGTGTCTCGTGGATGAAGTCTGATCCTGCCGCCCAGATGTGCTGAGGAATCTGAGTTTGGCCACAGAAGGCTGGACTCGTATGGGGAACACGCCGAAGGGATTCGTCCCAAACAGCGGTTCCACCAAAAGGATCAGCAACCGGGTGGAATCGTAAGTGAGAATCAGAACGGCGATGAGTCCCGCTTTTGGGTGACTCATCGCCGTTTCTGCATTTACCCCCTGTGTATTCCGACATTGTCATTCTGATTTCAATTCCCGTCCCCTCACATAAATTCCCGCCCCGAGAGAGTCACATTCAGGCGATCGCGTTGCTTCTGCAGAATTTCTTTCAATTCCCAGACCTACGAGACGAATGAATTCGTATCGCCGAAGCTGGCAAGAATGTCAGCAATGCCACATCCACGAGTTGTCTTGCAGGGATTTTCTGCCAAAATCCCGCACGTTGAACTTCCCTGATTACTCTGCGTAAACTGCCTACCAAAGAAGCGAGAGTCCCTATGTTGCTCATGATTTTGCGGGTTGCTTACCTGCTAATCTGCGCAGGTGCTATTCTTGCGTACATCAACTCTGATGCTGATCGAGCTGATACCACTTACACCCTGAAGTTGATCGGCGGGCAAATTGAAATGCTCCCCAAATCAAGCGAGGGGGGATCGACGATGCCTTCGATAATACGGAATAACAAGGCGACCGCATTTTTCGTGCTGCTGGGGATTTCTCAGTTGTTCACGGTTGTTGACCTTGTGATTCGCAAGAAGCGAATTGACGTGATTTCCGGCGTATACTTTGGCGTGTTAATCGGGATTCTCCTGGCGTATCTCTTCATCCAGGCGTTGACGCCCGTGCTTCCGGAAACACATCCGTATCACACGATCGTAGTTCTGATTACTCTGCTCGTGTTGCCGTACATCTGCGTATCGCTGTTGCTGCAGACGAAGGACGACTTTCGATTTGTCATTCCCTACGTCGAATTTCAACGCGACCTAAAAAGCGGACGCCCTCTTGTTGTGGACAGCAGTTCACTTATCGACGGTCGAATTGCAGATGTCGTCGAAACTCAAATTATTGAATCTCAGCTCATCGTGCCGGATTTCGTTCTGGCGGAAGTCCAGGATGTCGCGGACAGCAGTGACAAGAATCGCCGGATTCGAGGTCGTCGCGGGCTGGAAGTACTGGCCAAGATGCAGCAAAGCGTCCATGTCGATGTCAAGGTCATGGAAACGAACCGCGCGGATTACAAGAGCATGACGGTTGATCAGAAAGTCGTCGCCCTGGCAAAACAAGTCCGGGGTGGTGTAATTACAAACGACTTTAACCTGAACAAAGTCGCCAGCGTTCAGGGCATTCCGGTAATCAATCTGAACGATGTTTCCAACTCACTGCGTCCGCGTTACATCCCCGGCGAGCGACTGCTGATCAAGATCATCAAAGAAGGCGAAGGTCCGGGACAAGGTGTCGGCTATCTGGACGACGGCACGATGGTGGTCTGTGAGAATGCCGCGCAACTCGCGGGCAAGGAAATCAGCGTAATTGTGACCAGCGTATTGCAAAGCAGCGCGGGCCGCATGATTTTCGGAAAGATGGTGTACAAGGCTGACGGGTAAGATTGATTGACTGCATCGTCTGTTCCGCAGAGTGATAAGTCATTAGACTGCCCCGCGATGGGACTTTCGCCTGCCAATAGAGAGACGCTGGCCACGGAGAGATGCGTTGTCACGGGAAGAGAAGTACACAGACGCTGAACTGGCCGCGTTCGGAATCGATCGCGCACGAATTCCACGACATGTTGCGATCATTATGGACGGCAACGGTCGATGGGCGCAGAAACACGGATGGCCCAGGATCGAAGGGCATCGGCGAGGAGTAACATCAGTTCGCAGCGTCGTGGAAGAAGCATCCCGCCTGGGTTTGCAGCAACTGACGCTCTACTGTTTTTCCAGCGAAAACTGGAAGCGGCCGCCCAAAGAACTCTCGTTGCTCATGCTGCTGCTCAAGCAGTATCTGATTGAAGAGCGGCGTGAAATTCAGCGACAGGGGTTGCGATTCCGTGTCATTGGCAAGACATCGGAACTTGACCCCGCGATTCAGGGTGAAATGCGAAAAACAATCGAAGCCTCGCAGGACAACGACGGCATGGTGCTGTGCCTCGCGATTAACTACGGGGCGCGCATGGAGATCACTCAAGCCGTGCAGCAGATTGCACGAGCCGTGCGGAACGGTGAGTTGTCTCCTGATGAAATCACGGACTGCACGATCGCCGAACATCTGATGACGGCCGGTATGCCGGACCCCGATCTGCTGATTCGAACCGCGAGCGAGTATCGAATCAGTAACTTTCTGCTTTGGCAGATCAGTTATTCAGAAATCTGGGTCTCCGAAAAATACTGGCCCGAATTCCGGGCCGACGATCTCCGTGACTCCATCCGCGAGTTCGCGCGCCGTGACCGAAGGTTTGGCGGGCTCAAGGCGGAAACTGCAAAAGAGTAGCTGAAGCGATTCATCTACCGAAGGAAGTTTCGAAATCGTCACCGCGCAAGGTACCATTTGAACGGGGAATTCTGAATCATGCTGGGATGGCGATTGGTGATGTCGGCGATACTTGTTCCGGCAATCATAGGGCTGTTCTGGCTGGATCAGCGACTGGGAACTTCTGCACCGGTCTTGTTGCTGGTTTGCGCCTTTGTGGCGATTCGAAATGCCTTCGAACTGGCCGATCTGCTGGCCGTTCGCAGTGTCCGTCCTCATTTTCCACTGACTGCAATCCTGAGTCTCATTGTCGTCCTGGCGGCCTGGGGGCATGTCTGGTTTCCAGCGGACGTGTCAAATTCCACCGTGCATCTGCTGGTTTCCCTGGGCTGGATCGCATCCGCGCTGACTCTGTCGTTTGTTGTGCTGCTTGCGTTTGAAGCCTGGAGATACCAGAAGCCCGGCAACTCCATGGAATCACTGGGCGGCAATTTGATGTCTGTCTTTTACGCTGGCGGACTGATTGCAGTGACCGCGCAGTTACGCTGGTTTCCAGATCCACGGGCGGGCTATTTTGCGATTGCGTCGATGATCATCTGCGTCAAATCCGGCGATACTTTTGCCTACACATTTGGCCGACTTTGGGGCAAGCAAAAGCTTGCTCCGATTCTAAGCCCAGGCAAAACCCGGATGGGTTTGGTCGGCGCAATTGTCGGGAGCACGGTTGGCGGATGGGCCTGGCTGACTTTCGGCCCTCTGTTATTTCACGCCAAAATGGTGCCTGGCGCTGTTTGGAATATCGTGGCCTATTCGGCGACGATTGGCATCATCGGGCTGGTCGGCGATCTTTGCGAATCGCTGATCAAACGCGACGTCGAAAAGAAGGATTCTGCGATCCTTATGCCGGGCTTTGGCGGCCTGTTGGATCTGCTTGACAGTCCCCTGTTTGCCGGTCCGTTCGCACTCGCATGGTGGACATTGCTGCCACCTGTCGTGTAGCAATTCCTGCTGCTGCTACCCTGGCAGGTTCTCCCAACGATTGGATTCGCAAGAATTATTGGGAAATTTCGCGACACTAACGCTGCCCAAGACTCTTTAATCGTCAGAAGGATCGTGACGAAACATGAACTATGCGGGAGTGTCTCGCGGAGTGTTTCTGCCGGAATTGCTTCAGGCAATTCCCCATTCAACACAGGGCTATTTTGATGAACAGCAATCTTTTGACACTTGCGTACTTAGACCCCGGCACAGGCAGTATGCTGCTTCAGGCCATCGTCGGCGGCAGTGCAGGGCTCTACGTGTTTTTCCGTCACGCCTGGCGATCATTCCGGTATTCCAAAGTCAGTCTAGGCACTGACGCGGTTCAGTCTGAAGTTTGACCGGCACTATGACAGCATCTTCTACCTTTGAGCGAGGATCGTTTCGAGACCGCTCGGGGCGTGTCTTTCATCAGAATGGCCACGTGTTTCGGGCGCTCGGAGTTGATGGGCTCCAAAACTGGTCAGCGGTCCGTGAAAAGTCCTTTGTATGCGCTGGAATGGATTCCGGCCGAGTGGTTCGCACAGATGCTGTGACCAGCGTCGTGCCACCATGGTCCGATGTCGATTATTCAGCCGTCTTGCGGCATGACACGATCCCCGTCATTACGTGGCCTTACGAATGGTGTTTCAGCATGTTGCGCGAGGCCGCGCTGCTGACGCTGGAATTGCTTGAACACGCCATTCTGGAAAATGCCATTCTGAAAGACGCGACGCCGTTTAATGTTCAATTCGTGGGGGCGTGTCCAGTGTTTATCGACACCGGTTCCTTTGTTCCCATGCAGTCGGGACAGATCTGGGACGGCTATCGGCAGTTCTGCCAGATGCTCCTCTTTCCGCTGATGCTGCAGAGCTGGAAGAACGTCGATTTTCAGCCATGGCTTCGCGGCAGACTGGAAGGTATTTCTCCGGCGGATTTTTCTCGATTGCTGTGCTTTCGGGATTTCTTCCGGCGAGGTGCGATGTCACACGTTTGGCTTCACGCCCGCCTGCAGTCGTCGCGACCAGTGAAGCCGCGCATCGCGGATTCCATGAAGGCCAGTGGATTCAGTCGCGACATGATTCTAAACAACGTCAAGGGGCTGCAACGCATTGTGAAAGGGCTGTCATGGAAGCCTGTTCAATCGACATGGTCAGACTACGACAGCACATCAGAGCCTGTGCAGCGTGACGCGGCAGCCAAAGAACGTTTCATCGCGGACGTCTGTCAGTCGGCGGCCTGGGAAACAGTTTGGGATCTGGGTTGTAACCAGGGACGTTATTCGCGGCTCGCGGCAAAGCACGCGAAGACGGTACTGGCCATCGATTCAGATCACCTGACCGTGGATCGATTGTTCCAGGCGCTCCACGCGGAGCAAAATCGAACGATCACGCCGCTTGTTTCCAATCTCTCCGATCCGGCTCCGTCACTGGGCTGGCGTCTCCAGGAACGCCGGTCCCTGGAACACCGATCGAAACCGGATCTCGTCTTCTGTCTGGCGTTGATTCATCATCTGGTCATTGGAAGTAATTTGTTGCTACCGGACGTGATCGACTGGCTGGCGTCACTCAAGGCCACTGTTGTGCTGGAATACGTCGATCGCGAGGACACACAGGTGAAGCAGTTGCTGGCGAATCGGTCCGACGTGTTCTCGGACTACAATCGCGATGCCTTCCGTTCGCTGGTCAATGCAGCCTTTGTGATTGCGAAGGAACAGCCGCTGTCCTCCGGAACGCGAACATTGTTTCTGTTGAAGCCAAGGTGAGAAACATCTGTGTCTGAATCCCGCGTTTCTGATCCAGGTCGAACGCTCTTTACTCGCTTCCTGCAAATCGCGGCGTTAAACGCGTTCGGCGTGGCACAACCGGTCTTCGATCGCCTCGGTGCGAACCCGGAGTATTTGCGGCTGGAAGATTTTTCAGGCCCGGCGACTGGCACTGCGATGCTTCTTTTTCTGATGGCGATACCTGTCGCGACGTTCGCAGTGATGGCGATCCTCAATCGCATGAAGTGTCCTAAGTCCGCAGCCCTGGTGTTCGCAAGTGTTGGAACTGTTCTGGTCATGGTCAGCCTGAATATTGTGTTTCGCTGGCTGCAATGGCGGTTTGAATTGCGCCACGCGGGCGTTCCGGATTTTGCATTGTTCATCGCTTGTTTTCCTCTCGCGCTGGGATGCGGCTGGATCTATCGACGATGGCAATGGCCGGGACAGATTCTGAACGTGGCCGCGATCGGCATCGTCCTGTTCCCGTTGAGTTTGTTGTCACTGCCAGCCATGCAGGCCGAGATTCTTGGAATCGCTCCCAGGTCCTCATCAACCGCACACGCCAAAAATCCCGTCCCCGTAGTGATGATCGCCTTCGACGGATTGTGCGGCATGTCGCTGCTGAATGAGCGACACGAAATTGATGCGGTGCGGTATCCCTCGTTTGCCCGACTGGCAGGCAAGAGCACCTATTACCGCAACGCCACCACGGTTCATTCCCGAACGTCGCAGGCAATGCCGGCAATTCTTACGGGACAGCTTCCGGATTTGAGCAAACTCAGTCCGGTGGAAAGCAGTCATCCCGACAACCTGTTTCGTCTAATTTACGACACGAATCAGTACGACATGACAGTCTTTGAACCTCTGACACGCCTTTGCCCGAAGGATCTCAGACAGCTGGACCAGACACTCTCGTTTACCCAACAGCTCTGGCAACTGTCAGGCACGCTGACGCGGGTTTACCTCAATACGTCAATGCCTACCGAAATTGAATCTCTGCAGCCTAAGATTCCCAACTCGTGGTTTGGTCTCGTGGAGGCCGAGATTTTGCACGAGCAACCATCTCGCGGCCTGGTGACATACAGCTGGGATGTCGAACACGAACTTCAGGTCGCACATTTTGTCCGGTGCCTGCAGAAGACTGAGAAGCCCGGCTTCCATTTTCTGCACATTGTGATCCCGCACGATCCGTGGAGTCATCTGCCATCGGGAAAAGATTATCTCGTCAACAGCAGAATTTCCGAACACGCTCTGGGAACCACAGGTGACTTAGGTGAATTCTGGGCCTCCGACGAATTGTTCGTCAAGCAGGGCTGGCAGCGTTACCTGCTGCAGCTGGAGTACGCTGATCGCTGTCTTGGACAAATCATCGATCAGCTCGAATCCATCGGTGAATTCGATCGCTCACTCATGGTCGTGGTGGCAGATCATGGCATGGCGTTTATTCCATCGCAGGAACGCCGCAAGCCGGTGAATGAGAACCTTCCCGATTTGATGTCAGTGCCCCTGTTGATCAAGCTGCCTGGGCAATCTCTCGGGGCAATTACTGATCATAATGTTGAGACGATCGACGTGCTGCCCACGATCGCGGATGTCCTGCAGATGCCATTGCCGAGCTTTGTTGACGGAGCTTCCCTCGCTGACTCCAACACTAAGGAACGCCCAAGGAAGTCAATGTACCGCGAAGATGGTGAGATCATGGTGATCAGCCCCGAATTCCCGCAGCGGTTCAGTTATGTCGATCGGATGCTGGCGACGTTCGGT
>JBBQSE010000229.1:0-12569 GCA_038214195.1 Planctomycetales bacterium | reverse complement strand
GACGGAGCCGGTCCTGGTATGGCTGGCGCGATGGCTCAGCGGATGCCACTCATGATCGCTCTGGATGCCGACCACGACGGTTCACTGTCCGTCAGCGAGATTGAAAATGCCGCAAAAGCGTTGGCGAAACTGGATAAAGACGGCAACGGAATCCTGAGCCCCGAAGAACTTCGCCCAGACTTTTCGGAAATGGCCCGCGAAGGAATGGCTCTTCAGGGACAGGACGGAGCACCGACGAAGGAAATGATGGCACGGATGTTCGAGATGCGGGACGCGAACAAGGACGGCAAACTCACCGGAGATGAAATCCCCGATCGGATGAAAGAAAATCTGGCACGCATTGATGAAAACGGCGACGGCGCAATTGAAAAGTCGGAATTGGAAAAGGCGATGGCCAGACTGGGTGACCGTGCTGGCCAGCAGCGTGGCGCGAAGGGGGACAAAGACGGTGCCGCTGTGAAGCCAAAGCGACCACCGGTAGAATAATTTCCGGGAACGAGGCAAAAGACATCAATTTCATTCCAAGTGAGTCCTTCCGATGCAGCACAACATGCAACGAAACTGGTCACCAGCGATTGTCGCCATTGTGACGCTCTGTCTGACAGCAGTCGCCGGGGCGGATGAGAATTATCCGGAACCGACGGCGGAAGGCATCAAGTTCTTTGAAGCCAAGATTCGACCGGTCCTGGTGGATCAGTGCTATCGATGCCATTCGTCGGACGGACAGGCGGTGCGAGGCGGGCTATCAGTCGCCAATCGCACGGCACTGCTGGCGGGTGGCGAATCGGGGCCTGCCATTGTGCCTGGTAACCTCGATCAAAGCCTGTTATGGAACGCGATCAACTATCGTGACTTCAGCATGCCACCAAAAACAAAACTGCCCGCTGAAACCATTGCCGACTTTCGTGCATGGATTGAAATGGGTGCTCCCGATCCGCGTGTGCCGACGGGCGTTGTCCTCAAATCACGAGTTACCGAAGAAGACATCCAGACGGGCAAAGAGTTTTGGGCGTTCAAGCCACCGGTCGCACCGACGATTCCTCAGGGCTCGGAATGGGCCACTACCAAAATTGATCGGCTTGTTGAACAGCAATTCGTGGCCCATGAACTGACGCCGGCAGCTGACGCCGATGCTCACCTGTTTCTGCGTCGAATGCATTTGGATCTCGTCGGATTGCCGCCATCGCCAGAAACGATGACGGAATTTGCCGAGGCATGGAAGCTGAATCCTGAACAGGCCATTTCATCAGAAGTCGATCGCCTCCTCGGAGCGCTGCAGTTCGGCGAACGCTGGGCTCGTCACTGGCTGGACGTCGCACGCTACGCTGAGTCCACAGGTAAAGAAGTCGATGTGACATTCCCCAACGCATGGCGTTACCGCGACTATGTGATTGATTCGTTCAATAATGACAAGCCGTATGATCAGTTCGTGCGGGAACAGGTCGCTGGAGACCTGCTGCCGGCAAAGACCGACGAGGAGTGGGCCGAACATCTGATAGCCACTGGCTTTCTCGCTCTCGGCTCAAAGGCGCTAATCGAACAGAATCCCCGGCAGTTTCAGGCCGACCTGATCGACGAACAGATCGACGTGACGTCCCGCGTGTTCATGGGCGTTTCCGTTGCCTGTGCGCGGTGTCATGATCACAAATTCGATCCGATTCCTCAGATCGACTATTACGCTCTGGCTGGGATTTTCCAGAGCACCGAAACTTTTTACGGCGGTGTTCGCAGTCAGCGAAATCGCCAGCCAAGCAATTTGATCATCCTGCCGACGGAGGATCCCAATCCGTCCGACAAAGCAATGACAAAACAGGAAATTGCTGAACTCAAACAGCGTCGAGACGAACTCGAAAAGGAAGCGATTGAAGCGCGGCGGGCTCAGCGAATGCCCCAGATCAAAGAGACGGAGCCTCGCCGAACCATCGCCAATCAGTTTGTCCTGGATGCACAGGCCGCTCAGTTGACCAGTCGTCTCAACAGCGTGGACGAAAACGGCAAACCGCTCACCGTTTGCATGGGAGTTCAGGCGGCGGATCGGGTCAAGAACGCCCAGGTTTTGGTTCGCGGCGAGATTGATCAGCCAGCTCAGGAAGTTCCCCGAGGTTTCGTGCAGGTGCTGAGTTCCACTGCGGCTACGATCGCTCCAGCTTCTTCAGGTCGATTGGAATTGGCAAAATGGATGACCAGGCCAGAACACCCGTTGACGGCTCGCGTGATGGTCAATCGAATCTGGCAGCATTTGATGGGCGAAGCCATCGTGCGTGAACCTGAAAACTTCGGAGCGTCCGGCCCAGGACCGACAGACGCAGTTCTGCTGGATTACCTCGCCGTGCGATTTGTGGAATCCGGCTGGTCAGTGAAAACCCTGGTCCGCGAGATTGCGACCTCTCGTGTCTATCGACTGTCTTCACAGTTTGATCAGCAACGCTTCGAGAAAGATCCCGACAATCTGTACTTCGCCCGTGCCAAAACGCGCCGTATGGACGCGGAGGCGATTCGCGACAGCATGCTCACGGCCAGCGGTCAGCTGGACACAAAGCGACCGCGTGGTTCGATGATTGCTGGATTTGGATCGACACTGATCGGTCCCAATGGACCGGCTATGCCAGGAATGATGCCTGGAACTCCGGGCACTGCTGGCCAGCGACCTGGAATGCCTGCAGGGATGATGGCAATGGCCAGAAATCGCCAAAGTGGCGGCAACATCTTTGATTCCAGCGTCTACTATCGCTCCGTCTATCTGCCGGTGGCGCGAAACCTGCTGCCCCGATCTCTGGAAGTGTTTGACTTCGCTGAACCCAGCATGGTGATTGGCGAGCGAGAATCATCAAACACGCCGGCTCAGGCACTTTATATGATGAACAACACGTTCGTGCTCGAACAGAGTGACGCTCTGGCTCGTCGCATTCTGAAAGAGGCCGAGGCTCCGGCTGACCGCATCGATCTGGCGTTTCGACTTGTTTACAACCGACCTCCAACGGATGAAGAAGTTGAGGCGAGTTATCAGTTCTTTCGCAGTGCGGACACGACTCCGGCCGCAGGCCAGGGCCGAGCCCCTCGTTCGGCCAGCGAACAAAAGTTTGTGGCACTCAGCGAATTCTGTCAGGCGCTGTTTGCCTCGGCGGAATTTCGATATGTGAATTGAGACCTTATTCCACAGGACCATTGCCATGACATTTCAAATTCCAAATTTCTCGCGTCGCGACTTTCTTCAAACCGCGTCTGCCGGGTTTGGCTATCTGGCCTTTACCGGGCTGACGACTCAGGCCGCTGAGGCTCAATCCAACAATCCGCTGAGTCCAAAGCAGCCACACTTTCCAGCGAAGGCCAAACGGGTGATCTTCCTGTGCATGCAGGGCGGACCTTCTCATGTCGATACGTTTGACTACAAGCCACAGCTCGCCACGGATGCCGGCAAGGGAAGTAAGTATGGCGGCAGCAAGCTGATGCCATCGCCCTGGGAGTTTAAGCAACATGGCCAAAGTGGATTGTGGATCTCCGACCTGTTTCCGGAAGTCGCAAAGCACTCCGATGAAATGTGCCTGATCCGGTCAATGCACTGCGATCAGCCTACACATCCCCGAGCGATGACGCAGATGCACACCGGGAACGCGCAGTTCGTGCGTCCTTCTCTTGGCGCGTGGACTCTGTATGGACTCGGCACCGAAAACGACAGCATGCCGGGCTTCGTAGCCCTCAACCCGCCCGCCGCGTCCGCCCAAAACTTTGGCAGCGCGTTTCTGCCGGCGATTTATCAGGGAACCAAAGTTGGACGACCTCAGCAGCGTGGACAGGGAAATTTTCGCGGCAATTCCGGTGGACCTTCGCTCGCTGATATCAGCAATCCTCGACTTGCCTCGTCGGCCCAACGCAAACAACTGGATTTCATTCAGACCCTGAACAAACAAAAACTGGAACGGGAAGAACACCAGCCAGGCGTCGAAGGTGTCATCGAATCGTATGAACTCGCGTTTCGTATGCAGGACGTTCTGCCGGACCTGATGGACATCACCGAAGAGTCTCCCAAAACGCTCGACCTGTACGGCATTGATGGCGGAGAAACGGACTCGTTTGGACGCCAGTGCCTGATGGCCCGTCGCTTTATCGAATCCGGCGTTCGCTTCGTCGAAATCACACACGGCAACTGGGATCATCACTTCCGCCTCAAGACGGATCTTCCAGCACGCTGCAACGAAGTGGACAAACCGATCGCCGGTCTGCTGACGGACTTGGCGCAGCGAGGCATGCTGAAAGACACGCTGGTCATCTGGGGCGGCGAATTCGGACGAACTCCGGATGCTCCTAATGGAGACGGCCGCGACCACAACAACAAAGGCTACACGACATGGATGGCTGGCGGCGGCGTCAAAGGCGGCATCAGCTACGGCGCGACGGATGATTATGGCTACGCAGCCGTCGAGAATAAGTGTCACATTCACGACTGGCACGCCACGATTCTGCACCTGATGGGACTCGATCACACGAAGCTCACTTATCGCTATGCTGGTCGTGACTTCCGTCTGACCGACGTCTACGGAAATGTTGTCGAAGACATTATTTCCTGATTGACGTCGCTTCGTGCTCACTTGGGCATGGTCCCGAAACAAAGTACGTCAGCCTTTCCAGGCTGACTGATTCTTTTTCATGTCTGTCAGGCTGGAAAGCCTGACGTACATTTTGGGACTGTTCCTGAACCTGAGGCATCTGTCGAAGCAACCCATCAGCGTCGATCACACATTACAGTTTGCTGTCTCTTCGCATCGGAGTATACTCCGGGGATGTGTCGGGGCTCAGTTCTTCAACGAACACTGATGCCCGCGTTTGATTGCTCACGGCCTGGAGAATTCTGATGCAAACGAAATCTCTTCATAAAATGGCAGGCCGATTGGGACTGCTCGCGTTCTTGTGCTGGAACTTGCTCAGTGCAGCTGTCACCGCAGGTCCAGTCAATATTGGCTGGACGCCATTTGGAGCCTTGACCACGGCTGGCTACGTCGCGCCTGATGGAAAGTTGATCCTGTTCGACGGCGGGGCGGCTGGATGGTTGCCGCGACCTGGAACATTTCCCCACGCTCTGGTCCCGGGCAGTCCGCTTGTCCTCATGCCGCAGGCCGCTGGTGAAATCTGGCCGACTGTAATTACCGTGTCGCCGATAAACAAACTGGTTCAGATTTCCGATGGGGGCACCGCTCAGCTCCTGATTCCCTCCCAAAACTTTCCGCTGGGGGCCCAGCTGGAATTGGTTCAACACGGCCCGCAACGACTCGTGTTGGGAGTTACTGGAAGTGGTGACCTGTGGAGCGTCGATCCTGCCACGAATGTGGGATACCAGGTCAACAGTCCGATGGAATCATTTCCATTTGGAGCGTCAATCAGCGCCGTCGCCGCTGGCGGTCAGTTCCACGTTTTTGCCATTGATCAGTACGGAACGATGCACTACTACTTTGGCCACGGCGCGATATGGTCCTCCGTAGCAATTGCGGGCGGCTTAATACCAGGTACGCCTGTCGCGTCTGATGTGTTTCCGATTGGATTGCCTCCCGGACCGAAACTCAACGTGGCCGCGATTGATCCCGCCGGCAATCTTGTTCTCTGGAGCAAACCCGCTGGATTGCCATGGTCGCCTCCGGCCGTGGTTGCGACAGGACAATCGCCTGGAACGCCGCTCAAACTTGGCGATTCAGCATTTGGTCCAATGCTGTCCACAATCAATTCCGGAGGTAACTGGCACGTCTGGCTGAATGAACCGCCGGGAGTCTGGGTTGATCATCCGGTTGGACCGGGATTTTTCATGGGCGGGCCGATTGCTTTCGCTCCGGCGGTGGGAACTTTCTTCACCGTCGATCCGATAGGTCGCATGGTCTGCGCGAACTGGGATGGTTCGGTGTGGGCCACTGGCTACGCGATGCCGCTGCTGGCCTACACACCACAAATGGTGAGTCGTCAGTTTATTCCAAATGCGGAATTGCCGCCCGCCAGAGTCTTGCTCGCCAACTCGGGTACGGATCCGCTGCTGGTGCAGATTGTTGATCTATTCGTCCCGCGACAGCCACCGGAAGAAACAATTCCGCCAGGTGGTCAGATCGAAATCACGCTGCAGCGTGAATCCGGTGGGTTTCTCGAAGAAGTCTTCCTCATCCCCGGTCCCGGTGGCACACTGATCGAGCAGACGGATCGCCATCCGATTCCTCCTGACCAACGGTTTACACTGGCCTTGTGGTCGGACAGGGAAACCTACAAAGTGCTTCCATTCAAGGATGCCCGAAAGGGAGCCCCGAAGACGGTGACGGAAGGATTCAGTCGCCGTTCGCAGGTCAGTCTGGGAGTGATTCCGATTCCGCCCGGTGAGCTTTTGCAGGACGGCGAACAACTGGATCTCATCCAGATCGCAAAACGCCTGAAGAACCCCGGTGCCGTCATTCATTTTCCAAAGCCCGTGAGCCAGCCGTAGCGCTGCCCGTTGCGAGGACGCTCTACTCGCGTGTCAACGCCTCATCCAGATTGAGGATCGTCAGGCACACAACAGTCAAGGCTGCATGGTGAGCCGGATCGAGAGATTCATCGCGAGGTGCTTCGCCAGCGGAAAGGACTTTCTTTGCCGCGTCCTCGTCTGCCGCGAAGATCGCTGATTGTTTTTCGAACGCTCGACGCAGGCTGTTCATTTCCTTTTCTGAAATCTTACGTGAAAGAACGCGTCTCGCGGAAAACTCCAACTGCTGATCAATTTCCGCATGAGCCTGCATCGCATGTTCGGCCAGCACTCGCGCGGCTTCAACCCAGGTCGGATCGTTGAGCGTCGTCAGCGCATGCAGCGGTGTACTTGTGGGCATCTGACGAACTCGGCATGTCTGACGGTTTGCCGAATCAAACATATTTGCAGGACTCACCGTTCGCCGCCAGAACGTGTAGAGACTCCGCCGATACAAATCAGGTCCGAATGAAGGCGGATAGGTGAAGTCGCGTTCCTTGGTAATCGCAAGGGCTTCCCAGATATCGCCGGGCTGATACGGATAAACGGGAACCCCGCCGACTTCGTCGTTCAGCAGGCCGCTGGCCGCCAGAGCCCAGTCGCGGAGCAGCATGGAAGGCATCCGGAATCGACTTGCGCGGGCAAACAGGCGGTTTTCACTGTCGCGTGCCAGCAGTTCCGGCGTCAGTCGGCTGGACTGCCGATATGTGGCACTTGTTACGATTAACCGATGCAGATGCTTCATGCTCCAGCCGCTTTCGCGAAACTCCACCGCCAGCCAGTCCAACAGATCGCCGTGAGTCGGATACTCACTCTGCACGCCCATGTCTTCTGACGTCTTGATGATCCCTGTTCCGAAGTAATGCTGCCAGAAACGATTCACCTGGACGCGGGCTATCAGCGGATTTTCAGGAGCCATCAACCATTGCGCAAATCCGAGTCGGTTCCTTGGCCCTTCCGGTGGCAGAGGCGGTAAGAATGCGGGCGTGTTGAAGGAGACTTTCTCGGTGGGATTCAGATACTCGCCGCGCGACAAAACACTGGTCTCACGCGGCTTGTCGTCACTCATGATCATCACGCGCGGGATGTGGTCGGCCTTATAGGCGGCAAGTTGCTTCGTCAACTCCTCGCGCTGTTTTATTGCCGGGAGCTTGTCTTTCAGAGTCGGCTTAATTTTTTCATCGAAGTACTTGCGCAACTCAGCGTCAATAGTCTTCTTGTCCACGTCGGATCGTTCGGAATCCGGCTTCTTCAGCAGAGCAGACAGGGACTCTGAAATACCATCCAAAGCAGGGGCGTTCCCGGCGGCAATGAGACCTGTTCGCCATGTGGTGAATTCGGATTCGTATGACGTAGCCATATCCACATCCGCCGCTGCGATTCGCGAATCAAAATCTGCAATCTGCGTTTTGTTTTCGTCCGTCGGCATTTCAAGAAACGGAGCACCCACGCGAATTCGAGCGGAAAAGAACTGCGGCGTTCCGGTCTCGGGGACTCGATTGAACGCATCCAGCATGCTGTAGTAATCGCGTTGCGTCATGGGATCGTATTTATGGTCGTGGCACTGAGCACAGTTCATGGTGAGGCCAAGCCAGGTGGTGGATGTCGTCTCCATCCGATCGAAGAGGTTGACCCAACGCTGCTCTTCCGCAATCGCACCGCCTTCGCCGTTGAGCAGATGATTGCGATTGAACGCGCTGGCGATTTTTTGTTCGTTGGTGGCGTCGGGAAGCAGATCGCCAGCCAGTTGCCAGATCGTGAATTTGTCAAACGGCAAATCTTCGTTCAACGCCTGCACAACCCAGTCCCGCCAGATCCACTGCCAGGTGTCGCCATCCTGCTGAAACCCATTGCTGTCAGCATAACGCGCCGCATCCAGCCAGCTTAGCGTCATCCGTTCACCGTAATGCGGGCTGGCCATCAGCCGATCAACCAGCGATTCGTACGCCGTTGGACTTTCGTCAGTGACGAACGCGTCAACTTCTTCCGGCGTCGGCGGCAGACCGACGAGATCGATCGAAAGCCGACGAATCAACGTCGCCCGATCCGCTTCCGGCGACGGCCCCAGATGCTCCGCCTCGAGCCGCCGAAGCACAAACTTGTCGATCGGATTTCGAGCCCAGTTGGCCGTCTCCACGATCGGCTCAACAGGACGCACGGGTGCCTCGAACGCCCAGTGCGTCTGATATTGCGCACCATTGGAGATCCAGGTTTCCAGCATCGCCTTTTGCTCGGCAGTCAGCCGTCGATTGGATTTTGGAGGCGGCATGACTTCATCAGGATCGTCAGAGTGAATCCGCTGAATCACCGCGCTGCCGGCAGCATCACCAGGCACAATGGCACCGGCATCGATCGCCACATCGCGTACATCCAGCCGCAAATCGGCCTGCCGCTTATTGCCGTCCTGCCCATGACAGTAAAAGCAATTTTCAGCGAGGATCGGTCGAATGTCCCGGTTGAAACTGACCGGCTGCTGGCCGCTGACAGTCACCGGCTGCAACCAGATCAGCAATGTTGACATGCCGCAAGCGAGAGCAGCGAAAGAAATTTTCATCCTGCGAGATCCGGAGGGAGAATTGAACGGCGGGAGCAGCGGGAGTACCCAGCAACGAGGAACACTATTCACAAGTGTCGTAGGACCACGTCACGGAATCAAGGCATTTGGCAGGCCGAGACGCGCCTGTTCTGCCGGGAGTAAGTTTCCAATGAAATGTCTTGCCTCTATACTGTTTTCGAAGGTTGAACCCCAATATCGATCCGACGGTCAGCATGAGCATCACGAGGAATACTCAATTGGTCCTAAAATATCCAGCAGTCGATCAGATCAAACGATGTGCGCTCAGGGGGATGGCCTCCGCCGATGTATTACTCAACGCGTTTGTGCTAAAGGGGGGCAATGCCATCGATTTGGTGCATGATCGCGGAACGCGGTCGTCAGGTGCTAGCACGTGAAAAGTTGGTGGAAACTCAAGCGGGAAAATCTGGCTCTGCGTGTAGTATATATACTACACGCAGAGAGCGTATCCTGCCAAGGAAAGCTTGTTTTGCCATCATGAGCCTGATCCAGATGAGCCAAAAACAGAATCTCACACGACAAGGGCCGTTCGCCGAAGGGATTTGAATTCCGTCTCTTGTTCGCACGCCGTTCACAATTTCAGCGAAACAAACTCAGCCGAGACATAGCGACGGTGGAGGGCGAGTTTGCGGGAATGACCTCGGGGACTTCCGTCGCCTGACGGCCAACCCCATCGGGCGGCATGAAGCGATCCAGTCGCGGTCGGAACACAACCAGCAGGAACAAAGGCATGTACCATTGCACGTATGTGCCGATATCGTCCGGATACCACATCTGAGCAGCCACAACCAGCGCGGTCGAATTTGCCAGCAGGTTTTCCAGATTGCGAGGTCGCGGCAGGACTGTCATCGCCGTCAGCATGACAAAGAAGACCGCAGCCATGGGGATCCGAATCAGCAGTTGACTCACAGATGATTGCGAAATGCCGAGGGTATCGTCCAGCAGTCGGTAGACCGTCCAGTTGGTGCTCATCACCACTCGATTGTAAAACGAATCCGCGTCGCCGGAAATCATCATCAGACACGTCGCCAGTACGGCCACAATTGCCAGCACCGACGCGCCAAAGCGAAGGGCTCCTTTGCGGCCGTAGAAAACGGCCCACAGTGGAAGCAGGAAGACCGCGAAGAATAATGTTCCGCATGCTAACCCCAGCAAAACACCTGCCACTGTTGGTCTTCGATAGCTGGCAATCGCCCAGATCAGACATGCGGCTGGAAGTACATGACTGAGCTTATACACATTTGCGGCGGTACAGGGCAGCAACAAGTACAGGCATACCATGCCGAACCCCAGTTGCAAACTGGCAAAGTGCTGACGACCGATGTACAGCAATCCCAGAACAACGATCAAGTGGGCGACAACGACAAGAATTCTTGCCACCAACAACTCTGTGTCGCGAGTTTCACCTGTATTGATTGACACGGAATTCGGCAGCGTGCCTGACAGTTGAGCGACTGCGGCACCTCCTGCGGCGATCAGAGTTTCCGTGGGGGCCGGTACGTCGTTGTTTCCGGTCGCTTTGCTGACTTCGACCTCTCGCCGCTGCAACAGGGCTCGCCCGTGTTCAATGGCCCTGACGTTTGTGACCGGAGCCGGTTTTAGAAACACTCCAGCAGCCAGAATCACAAATGCCGGAATGCACAAAAAAGTGAGCCCTGCCTGATTCAGATTTTGGTCAAGACGAGGACGACGGGTGAGTGATTCGTCAAAAATCAATCGCACGATCAGCAGTCCGGTCAGTGCCATTAGTGCGAACGTACCCCATGTATAGGCGGGATGATTCACCAGCGTTATTGAATCGTCGGCAGTCTGCGACGACACTTGGGAATTGACTTCGCCCGCATTCGCAACGGTGTCTGCAGCTTCGAGATGCCATGGAACATTGCGATAATGGCTGGAGACAACAACAGCGGCCGCGATGAGTAGCGTGAGTACGAGATCCAGATTCCGGATCATCAGCACGCGCGAAAAGCGAAAGTACACTGCGATGACAAGCAGCGAGGCATAAACCAGCCACGGAATATCCGCGACCGGTGCTAGTGGAAATTGTTTGTCCATTGTTTGACAACGTTCGAACGAAAATCACCGTAAAATCAACAGGACCAATCATTGCCTGGTGACAGTGAGACTCGACCAAACAAAACGCGCAGACAACCTTGTTGCGCGGACCCGGAAAATCCCCGTCCCCACGGGAATAGTTGGCAAACCAACTCGTCCGTCTCTGGCGTGCCTGCAGCAATTCCCCGGCAGACGCCAAAAACTCTTCACTTGCCAACTTTGCTTATTGGAAGTGTTTCGCGGTGATTTGGCAACCTGTTGTTCTCAAAATTTGCGTCTCTGTCCAAAATTGTCGAATACCGTCGCTTCAGCATTGACAGGTGATTGCATTTATTCCGTTTGGGCAACCTGTGATGGCTTCACCACAAAGTCCGCCGCCGTCGCAAATCGCCTCAATTACCTCTGGGTCGGATTCCCGGACTTCGTAGTGACGTGTCGAACGTACTTGGCGTCGTCGAACGAAGCGAAGCATTCGCCGAAGATTGCCCGCGTCCGGAATTCATCCAACCAGGCCCATAAACATTCCCGGATGAATTTTGCCCAATGGAAATCGGATTCATCGGGCGACCTGTGATGATGGGATTAACCATCGCCGTGTTTCCTGTTCCAATGGCTGCTCCGGAAAACTGCGGCCCGTGCCCGTACATGAGCTGCGAGAACATCAGCAGAAGCTCCGCCTGATCCAGCATCTGGTTCTGATCAATGTCAAAGGCGAGAGACTGCAGGATGAAGAACTGCACCATCATCTGCATTTGCTGTAATCCCCGTCCACGGATTGCAGCTCGGGCTGTCGTCAGACTATTTCTGGTACTATTGCCTGCGAGTTCATTGATACTCTGGCCATAAAACAGGATCGCCATATTCGACAACTCACCGATATCCAGCTGCTGATCTCCGTTTTCATCAAACAACATCGACACCATCACCAGCATCTGCGGGGTAATCTGCGATATCCCGGTCGGCGATGTGCCGACATAATGTCGAGTTTGCCCGCCTGTAATGGGAAATTGCTGTGACGCAATGTATCCCGGATTCCAGGTGAAAGTGCCGCTGACTGATTTTCCGTTGTTACCCGGCGCCGGAGTGGAACTCCGGAATGGCAAATTCAAACTGGAATTTGGATCTGTAAACGGTGAGTAATACGGCTGAGACGAAGTCGAAATGCCAGTCGGATTTGCGGAAGCTGGATCGCCCGAAATCTGCACGAAGAGTGTCGCCGTCCATGTGAGGGAACAAGCAAGACTCGCCAGCAATTCCCGGTCGCGTGGATTTTGAGGAAAATCGTTGGGATTCTGATCTTCTGTTTCGTAAACGGAGCGGCCATGATGCTTGCCTGAATTTCCCAGTTTACTCCTCAGGCAAAAGGATTTGCCCAGTATGGATCGCTCGGCAAGGAAGGTACGACAGGGTCTTTGTGCGGATGCATTGTTCGAGTTGATCCGCGAACGTTGCGAGCGTCTGCCTGAT
>JBBQSE010000228.1:0-12651 GCA_038214195.1 Planctomycetales bacterium | reverse complement strand
GTGAAGTCCGATATTACGCTGGCGAATTCGAACATCAAAATTCGGGACCTGAAGCCGGGGGAAGTAACCATGGTGAAGGTTGTTGTCCAGGGTACTAAGCCGTTCATTGTGGAAGACGTGGATTGTCCGAAGCTGCAGGACTGCTTCAAAGTCAAGCTGGACCCCACGGAAAAGAAACTGCAAATCGTTGAACTTCAATTCACCGCTCCGGACGCTCTGGGTCCGTTCGCTGAGGAGATGGTGGTGAAGATCAAAGGGCGTGAAGATACGCTGCAATTCAAGATCATGGGGCGAATCAACTAGTGCCACAAGTTGTCAGGCTTCTTGCCTCAGCGTCTGCTGCAGCAGTTCGCTGAGATGATTTGGCGATTCGTATCCTTCCGCAAGTTTCATCTGCTCAACATCAACAGTTTGGCAGATTTCCGACAGATCTATCACCGAGCAGTGGCTGGCGACTTTGATCAGCGTTTGCATGCCGGTCGGGGATTGACGCAATTGATCGGGCAATAAACTTGCTAGTGCCACCGGAAAGAGATTGAAGAATCCGGTCTGGGTTCCCTGCAGAGTCCGTTCCGGGGAGTGATGGTAAAAGATTGCACAAAGCAGGTCGGGCGGGAATTGCCACTGCGCCGCGAAGTACGCCCCGGCTGACGCATGATCAAAGCCAAACGTTTCACGCTCCCATGTCGCCAGGTCATCCCGTCGGTCTGGTGGGACTTCCAGGAACTCCAGATACTGCTTGTCAAAGACGTTCGTCAGCACGGGCAGCAAATAATCCTGGAGCAGCCCGCCCAGAAACGCCAGCCCCGGATCGAGCTTCATTCGCCTGGCAATTTCTCGTGCGAAGAGCGCCTTTTGCAGCGACTCGTTCCAAAAGTTTCGGTGGTTGATCAGGCGTGTTTTCAAAGCTCTGGTAGCCGCTTTCATGCCCACTGCCAGCAGATGAAGTCGCGCACTATTAATTCCGATATGCACGATGGCGTCACGCACACATCGCACCGGATTTCGCAGCGCGTACATGGCGGAATTGACGTGCTTCAACAATTCGACAGTGAGCGCCGTGTCCTTTTCAACGATACCGGAAAGCTCCGTGATGTTGAAATTGGGATTGGATGATTTCTGCACAAATTCCGTAACAGCCTGTGGCAGCGCGGGCAATTCTATTGACGTCGGAAGCAGATCCGCATTCACTGACGCAACGGAATTGGCACTCAGAGTTTTCCAGTCAAATGCGAGGGCGGCAGTTGACACAGACAGCTACGTTTCGTTTGAAAGGGAGAGACTACCAGATGGCCGGAATCCGGTCATGTCGCTTATCGCCGTGAACGATCCGGACTTGCGACATCTTCCCCGCCGAACTCAGCGCCCCATCTGTTTGACGAGCGACCATATGGAATCTGACGAATCCTCCGGTCATGCAAACTCTGCCAGCCGCACGAGTGTCTGAATGTGGGTCACTGCAGGGAAGTCTCTACTTCCGGAGACTGCCACTGCAGTCTTCAGCCCGGTCGGGTCGAAGATGAGCCCTAACGCCGCCCGCATCGTGGTATTTGGAGTTGTCGAACTATGTCCGTCAGTGCAATGAAAGATATGCGAAGAATCTTCGCGGAATGGCCCGTCAGTATCCCCAGGACGGGAATCGTCATCACGACCTTTGGTGAATCCGTTCCGTTTTGCAGCTTCATGCTGTCGGGCGACCTGATCCTGTTCGAACGCAAGACACCAGACGCCCAGGGAGCCCGCCGCGTCATCATGTCGTTTGAAGGGATCAACGCGATCAAGATTCTGGACGCCATCGAAATGGCGCGTTTTACCGCAATGGGATTTCAGGGGGTCGCCTGACTGAAAGCGGCCTCAAGGAACATCTCCCGGAGCGTCAATCGCAGGCTGTTTAACCCCAACGCCAACGGCGTGGGTGCTTGTTGGCAAGCTGGCCTTCTATCAAAACGTCCGCCAGGCCGCTAAACGGGGTGTGAGCAGCGGCGGCACGATTTGAGAAGAACTCCAGACTCACTTCCACGGCCGCCCGAAACGGGACTCCTCCTGCGGTTTCGGCCCAACGGGCCCTTCGTTCCAATAGCCAGGGCCAGCGGCCCTGCTGACATAGCGTTTTCTCAACCACGAAGGCCCAACGGGCCGACAATTCGATGCGTTTTCATCGAATGGCCGCCCGGAGTGGGGCTTTTGGAACACGGGACACACTGTGAACTGGGCCGTTGGGCCGCATCGAAGTGGTTCAGAGCAACACGCATGGATCAACGCGCCCGGTATCGGCAATGTTTACGCCACGCACTTCATTTCGCGTAGAACCCAAAAAAGCTCCGTGTCCCTGATCCATCGACGCAAGGTTCACAATGGCGTCTTGGGTTGCCGCCGGATGTTCATTTACCCAAGATGGTCAGGGGGTCACCGGACGGAGGAATCGAATGACTGGCCATCCACCCCCACATGGCAGCTCTTGTGACTCTCGACATAGCCACCCGGCCACTCCGCCAGGAACGAATTAACAGCATGTTCACCAGTGCTGTACGTCGCAGTTTGGCTTTGCCTTTTTGAATTCGGCAATCCCGGCCTCTGTGACCTTGGTATCAGCGACCAACAGTTCGATCAATTCGGGGAGACTGGCAAGATCTTTTAGTCCTGCATCTGTTATCTGGGTCCGATGAAGCCCAAGCGACACCAGATTCTTCAAGGTGGCAATGTCCTTCAACCCAGTGTCCGTGACTTTGGAATCATTCAGAGCGAGAATCCTCAGTGATGGATGTTTAAGCAGATGTTTCACACCAGCATCGGTAATTGCTTCTCCGGCGACGTCAAGTTTCTGCAGCGTTTGGAGCGGTTCAAGAGCCTGAAGTCCCGCATCTGTGACATTGGTCGAACAGGCAGACACAGCAGTCAGCGACGGGTGCGACGCCAAAATCCTCATCCCTTCATCCGTAATCTGCGTCGAGTTTATCTGCAATTCTTCGAGGGTCTTCGCATCGAGCAAATACTTCAATCCGTCGTCCGAGATCTGTGTCCGATCCAGGCACAGGACACGCAGACGTTTGAATTCAGCAAAACCGGCGAGGCCCGGATCCGTCACCTTTGCCTGTTCGAGGTACAATGTTTCCAGGTTTGGAATTTCGGAAAGCACTTTCACCGTCGCATCGGTCACGTCACTAAAACCAAGATTCAAATAGGACAAATGTTCCAGCGTGGTCAGCGTTCTCAAGTGGTCGTCCGTGACTTTGACATTCATTAACAGTAAGCCGAAAGCGAACGGAAGATCCGGTATCTTCCCAAGACCTTCGTCAGTAATCGCTTCCTCGGCCGAAAACGTTGGGATCGGTGGAGTTGTGCCTCCATCTCCCTCCTCTAAGTATGTCACACCCACAAGATCCATGGCCTTGACAGCCGCCTGAATCGATTCACTGCTGGGCTGCGAGACGCCGTCCGTCCTGGCGGGTGCCTCGTGCGGATTTGGCGTCACCGTGGTTGCGTCGCCATGCGACACAGGAGTCACAGGGGAATTTGCGACTTCTCCACATCCACTGAGCGCACTTATCAGAATGGCAACAACGCAGACACGAGGCGATTGTTTCACAGAAATCGTCTCCAGATTGACGAAAAGAATTTTCAAGACCCGGATCATTTGTTCTTTTGCCGCACCGCGCGGCCTGCCAGCTTTGACGCATCCCAGATATAAATCATCCCAAAGTTATCTGCCGCGACGACACGTTTCCCATCAGGTGTCGCTGCCATCTTTTGAAACCTATTGTTCTTTTCAAACCCTTCCTGAAGCCCCGTCAGTTTTCCTCGTCGATTACCGTTCTGGACGTCCCAAATTTGAAGATCATTGATGCCGCCCGCAACCAGTAAACCTCGCTGATCATGGAAGAAGATCATGTCAGGACACACGGTGTCCGTCCTTGCCAACGTTAGTTTCCCGGGCTTCTTTCCGATCGCGAAGACCAGCACGTTCTGCTCGTAGGGTTTGGCTGCAAGCCATTTCCCATCACCAGAGAACA
Organism: Planctomycetales bacterium; assembly: GCA_038214195.1. Lineage (GTDB taxonomy): Bacteria > Planctomycetota > Planctomycetia > Planctomycetales > Planctomycetaceae > SXXK01. The sequence goes on along the minus strand of JBBQSE010000228.1, from coordinate 8,641 downwards.
CGATGGCATCGAGTTCAAATGTCCCATCTTCAATCAGGACGACGCTCTTTCCCGTCTTAACATCCAGATACGACAATGCCCCTTCATTTGTACCAATTCCAATCAGCGATCCGTCGTGAGAAAAATCTATGGACCATGCGTTCGCTGGCAATGATTGCGAATCCTTTTCTTCCCAGCCTGCAGTCTCCCAGCGTACCACCCGTTGCGTTCCCTGATCGTCCGTGGAACCGGCGGCAAAGAACGTCGCTGTTCCCTGAAAACCAAGGCCACGCAAACTTCGGAACGGTGCGAGTTCATTTTCAACGTCGCCGGTGGCGGCACTCTGAATGACCAACATTCCCATGGAATTCAAAAGTGCGAGCTTCTTTCCGTCTGGCGACATAGCGAATCGAGAACCGCTCAATGGAGGACCGTTCATCTTGCCTTCGCGCAAGAGCTTTCCATTCGGCAGATCCCAGATCTGAAAAGCTCCTTTCACGCCAACGGCGAGCACACTGCCATCCGCACTCAGGCTCAACTCCTCAATAAATGTAATATCATCCCCGAGTCCGCTCGCAAAAATTTTGGCAGGTGTGATCGAAACCTCATCTGCCGATGCTGGATTCAGAACGACAACTGGCCAGCCCGCCAACAAGATGGCTGTCAGGACCATTCGGCAAAAGAATTTGATCGCGCGCTCGTTCTCGGCAGTGGATGCTGTCATCTTTTTTCTCAGGTCAGGAAATCGGGAGCCAACGAAAAAGGATCCATCCATTCTATGTGAAGGAGTCTGGGTGAGTTCCCTTGCCGAGTTCGGCTTCCCATTCATCGAGCAGTGGCCAGTCGACGGCGCAGGTGCCGAAGTCGGCCATGTGCTGATAGCGGTCCAGTCGATCAATCGCAGACTGCAGCAATTTGCGATCGTTGCGAAACGCCGGGCCGTGGCTGGGAAGCAGCCATTCCACACTGCTGGCCTGAATTCGTTTCAGCGAATCAATAAACGCGGGAAGATCTGATCCATGGTGTGCGTCAATGCTGCCCACACAACCATCGCGAAAAATGTTGTCGCCGGAAAACAGTAGGTTGCCCAGCCGAAATGACAACTGACCGACCGCATGTCCCGGCGTATCCCAGACCTGGAGTTTCAGATCCCCCAATTGCAGAACATCACCTTCCGAAACGACGCGATCGATCACAAAATTTGGCATCTCGATCGAGATCCCCTGCGCGGGAATTTCCGCGTACGATGCGATCCGATCGCCGGATTCCAGGATCAACTTTGCTTCAGGATGCGCAACCAGTTGCGAGCCGGGAAGCATTTCCTTTGCCTTGTAGAATCCCTGCACGTGGTCGGCGTCGGCATGAGTCGCGACGAGGTACTTGCAGTTGGCCAGCGGAAAATCCAGTTGGCGAACGAGATTGATCAACTCAACCGCAGTGTCCTCGTAGCCGATGTCCAGCAGCATCCAGTCGGATCCCGAATGGATCAGATAAACACAACATCCCAGCCTGCGTCGCGCCTGAAAGTTGAGTTCAATAACGTTTGGGAAGAGTTCTCGACGTTCCAGCATCAGGCTGCTCGTTCGTGTTGGCGATCAGTGCAATAGGGCGAGCGGCAGATCAAAGCGTACCATCGAAAACCGTGGGCTAGCGCCCAGCGGCTGATAAGGTCCATTCAGTGGCAACTCTTTTTCTGCCGATCGCCTAACCGGAGATATGGGCGACAGGCGATTCCATGTAGTTTAGACCGAACCGGAGCCAGCGGCAATCCTGTCAACTTGAGTGCTCGTGACCTGAATTCCAATGTTGTCCCAGCCATTTCGTCAATTCCGCGAAGATGGCGTCGCGATCAGGTTCAAATTCGAGCGTATGACAGGCGTTTGGATAGCAGATAGATGTCAGATCCTGCGTCCCGAATGTACTCACGCGGGCCATTGTCCTGGTGTTGTCGATGATTTGATCACGTCCCGCCAGCATCAGCAACGTCGGACACTGAATGGAATTCGCACGGGAAGCCAGTGCCGCATCCAGATCTCGCCCGGCATTCAGGAAACCGCTGGAAACAGCGTGCAGAGTCAAAGGATCGTCGGCAATGAACCGTCGCCATTCGGCACTGTCCGTGAATAATTCAGGGGCACGAAGCGGGATGGGGATATCATTTTTCGTAATCTGCAGTCGCCGCGCGAGATTCAGGCGAAATCGCTGCCATGCATTGGGACGAATTCTCGGTTCCAGTCCGGGATACAGAAGGGCCAGTCCCGCGAACTCATCCGGGAAGAGCGCGACCGTCGCCGCAGCCGTCTTGCCGCCCCAACTGATCCCCATCAGGATCACAGGCAACGAGGAACAGCGGTCGCCTGGCGAGCCATGACGATCGCAGCGGGCAAGTGCCGTCAGTGCGCGGACATCGTTGATCAGTCGCGTGCCATGAGTCGCGTGACCACGCTGCAACTTGTTAAGCCCCGAACCGCGTCGGTCGGCGAAGTACACGTCGAACCCGGCTGCAGCGATTGCCCTCGACGAAGTATCGTACCAGCCGGAATGACTTTGGATGCCATGCATCGCAATGACAATGCCGCGAGGTTCCTGAGCTGACCAGTACCGAAATTGAATTCTGTAGCCATCAGATGCCGTAAACTCGCGGAGGGACGGCTGCATCATCGAGGCACCACGGCCTCGACCGCGCGGGCAAAGGCTCCGAAGGATCCCTGATCAAAAAGCACAAACCGCACGATCGGTGGCTTCTGATGCCAACGGACAAAGTCCATGGTCGTCTTGATCAGATTCGCCGCAGCCAGATCCAGTGGATAGCCATAAGCTCCGGCGCTGAGAGCCGGAAAGGCGACACTGGCACAATTGTGTTTGACCGCCAGTTGCAAACATGCGCGACACGCCATTGCCAACTGTTCCGGTTCGCCCTGGCGTCCACCTCTCCAGATCGGACCGACGGCGTGAAAGACAAACTTCGCGGGCAGGTTGCCAGCAGTCGTCGAGACAGCGTTACCCGTCGCGCAACCTTCCGGATACTGCTGATGCGTCTCCTGCATGATGGACGGTCCGCCAGCGGCGTGAATCGCCCCGTCAACACCGCCTCCTCCTGCAAGTTGCGCATTCGCCGCATTGACGATTGCATCAACATGCTGTTGTGTGATGTCGCCCTGAATCAATTCCAATCGACAGGGACCAAGGTTGACAATCATTGATGAATCCTGAATAGCAGTGGTAGAGCCCACAGTGTGATAACGAAAGTCCGTCCGAAGGGCCAGTTCATCGTCAAGGCTGTTGATCCGATTCGACGGCGTCCGGAGCTGGTACCATCGGCGTTTCAGCAGCCCGGCCTGCTGCCCACAGTTTTAAGCTGCGCAGAGCCCGCTGCCCTTTCAGAAAATACAGATCATCCAGAGCCAGCAAACGTGTCCGGCATTCGCGAATTGTGTCGGCTTTCCACGATAAATTCATCACTGGAGCCAGGCCTGAGTTCAGCATCCAGTCCGTGATCGCGATTGCAATCTCTTCGTGGCTCTGAAACGACGGATGCACATGATCGACAAGCACAGCGTCTCCGACGATGTGATGCGGACAACGTTGAGCCAGCAACGCGTGGGCGTCGATGAACGGCACAGACTGCTCGCGCGCCACGTCTCGCATCGCGGACTCCTGCGACGACGTCATCCGCAGCGGGCACACGTCTTCATCTCGAGCGTGTATGAAGGATTGTTCGGCAGCGGTGAAGTCGCCTATAACCTGTTGCAATTGTCCCAATTCGTACCATGTCATCGCATAGCGAGGATCGATGTCGGCGGCTTCGGAGAGCAGGGAAAGTGCAAGATCACGCTCCGTCGCGGCCAGCCCGTGAGCCTGTTTCAGGAGTGAAGTCACCCTGTCTTGATCAGCCGCTGAGGTCGATGCCGAATACTCGGACTTGAACGGGGGACAATCGCTCAAATTGGACGGCGGCAGAACGAACAGCAGCGGCACGCCCCCGCGACGCGACATCGCTGACATTGCCCGCAGGTTTTCGGCGAACAACTGCGTGATCGATGCCGCCTGTCCGTCGTCTCGATGATACTTTGCCAATCCACCATCGTGGTCAAGGATCGTGTCTACTTCTCCCGGCAGTATCGGTCGCAGTGCTAAGGACGAAACAGCAGACTCGGAGGCCGATTCGCCGCTGCCTTTGATCGCCCGCTGCAACATGCGATATGCCCGCAGCCGACTGACCGTGGCCAGCATTGGACCAGTCATCGCCGCAGACAGTCGGACTTCATCGAATGAAATGTGTTCCAAAAACTGATTGTGCCCACCGCAAAAGATGAACAAATCCGGCTCATAGCTCAGGCATTCTCGCATCGCCGGCAGCAGACGGTAACTGGCGTATGAGACGCCACCGCAATTGACGACCTTCCACCGTCGCGCAGGAACAGCCTGTTCAAGAGCAATCTGCAGGTAGGTGGGGAAACTCGTCTCAATCGAAAATGGATTGCCCTGAACTGTCGAACCACCGAACACAAAAATCCGGAATTCATCCGCTGGCTTTGTCGCAGCAAATGAGTCTTCCTTGAAGTAGCGGCGTCGAGCGGGAGACGTGTGAAGTTCGAGACCATCCACAGTCGGTTCAAATAGCGGTCGAATTGAGGCGAACCCTACCAGCGGATCATCGCCAATCTGAGATTCACCCCAGCCTGCGGCCCGGCAGATCAGCTCGAAGGCGACAAACACACTCAGTCCGAGGACAACGGCCGCCAGTCGAAACACCCACAAACGCCGCCGCGAATCGTTGTTGCCGACGCGCATCGTGATGCCAGCGTTTGCGGCCGTCATTTGAGTGACCGCAGCAGGGCTTCGATCTCATTTTGGGGCAGCAGTCCGAGAAAGTCCCCAACCTGAACACCACCGCAAAAGATTCGAACGTCTGGAATAGGATGTACGCCCAGATGCTGCGCGATCGCCTGATTGTCATCGACATCGACTTTGACAACGTCCAGTTTGTCGCCCCATTTCTTTTTAATGGATTGAAGAATCGGCGTCAGTTGTCGACACGGAGGACACCGTGATGCTCCAAAATCAACGAGCACCAGCGTCCGGTCTTTGCGATCGACAGCTTTCAGAAACTCGGTTTCTTCATGCACAATTTTCCCGTCGGGCGAGACGACCATGATTTCAGCCACGCCATCGGGCGATCCCGCGATGGATTTTCCAGTGGTTGGCAGATCGTTACAGCCTGTCAACAGCTCGCAAAGCACAAAAATGCTGGCGAGCCATCCAAATCGTTGTGGGCGTTTCATAATGGAAATCCATGCGGGAAAATGTGGCAATATTCCATTCTGGCAGATTCCTGCCGTCCAGGAGTGAGGGAATCTTGCGAATTCACAGGTTTTCGCCTGTAAGAATGGCCATCGCGAGTCTAAATTTACACAAATGAGATCGCTCGCGTCGATGATTTACTGGATCAGAAACTGCGACACTCATGGTTTCACACAAATTTGTTACATGAAGATTTTGGGAGAACTGAACAAATGTCTGTAATTCTGACGGAAGCGGCAGCAAGCGAAATCAAGCGAGTGATGTCTGAACAAGACCGTCCGGAACTCAAATTCGTTCGTGTAGGCGTCGCCGGTGGCGGCTGCAGCGGGTTTCAGTACAAGTTCGACTTCACAAATTCGTTCGACGAAGCGGTCGATGTCATGGTTGAACATCATGGCGTCGGCGTGGTAGTCGATAAGAAGAGCGAGTTGTACCTCGACGGAACCGAGATCGACTTTTACACCGGTCTGGAAAAACGTGGATTCACATTCAAAAATCCAAACGCAGTGAAATCATGCGGCTGCGGCAGCAGCTTTTCCGCATAGGCATCGTGCGGCTTTTTAGAGACGCCTTTCGCTCGATGCCAGGCTGAAGCAGCACTGCGGGGGCGATGACGGCAGCTCAAAAATCGTAGAAGCCCGGCTTTTTGAAAAAGCCGGGCTTCTTTTCAAGGGTCTGCATGAACATGTATACTTTGATCGCAGATCTTGTTGTTACGTATTCGTCAGCATCTTCATCAGGTTGGGCATCCCGGCTCCCTGGTGATAGCGATCGCGGCCGAGGTCGTTGCAGTTTTCGAGCAGGATCTGTTTTACATCATCCGGGCGACCGATGAATTCTTTGCGAACAGACAGAAATGCCGCCAACAAACCAGACACATGGGGACACGCCATGCTGGTGCCGCTTTCAGTGCGATAAAGAACGTTAAAGGAATCTGCGTTCTTTTTTCTTCCGGATGGAAGTTTCACGCTGCAGGAAAGAATTCGTTCACCGGGTGCCACGACATCCGGCTTCGGACGCCCGTCCGACGTTGGACCTCGTGATGAAAAGTACGACACGCCGTAGAGATGCGGCTTGTCGGCGTTTACTGAGCCGACGGCAATGCTGGCTTCGAGATTCGCCGGATCTCCGATCGAGAGCTGAGTGTTCAGGTCTACATTGCCATCAGCCGTCTGAACGCGAATCTGGCCTTCATTGCCGGCGGCCACACACACCAAAGTCTCCTGCTGCCACAATCCGCGAAGTTCCTGACAGATTGGCGAAAAGCCGCAACCGTAAACAGTCGGATCAAACGGACCGCCGAGACTCAGATTGACCCCGTGAATCTTTAAACCCGAGGTGACCGATTGATTCTGCAGAAAGATGTGGTCAATCGCCTTGATGATCCATGCATCGCTTCCCAGGCCATCATCATCCAGCACTTTGTAGACGACCAGTCTGGCCGCAGGAGCAATCCCCTGAATTGTTTTGTCATCCTCCTGGTATTTTCCGGCAATAATTCCGCAGACATGCGTTCCGTGTCCATCGCGATCGCCGTCTATGGCCTTGTGGCCGCCCCTGGCGGCACCATTGCCATAAAGCTTCTCCGGTGAATCAGTCCCCGTTGTGCAGTCCCAGACTTCGACAATGTTCTTGTTGTCTTTGAAATGCGGATGATCCCAGTTCACACCGGTATCCAGAACGGCCCAGGTGATTCCCTGGCCACCAGCTCCAAAACTGGTTCGTCCCGCATCGGCTTTGAGTGGCCCGTGAGAACGTCTCAGCAGTTTTCGTTTGGAGGAATTCTTCCAGACGGCATAGATATTTAAGTCTCGGTCCACTGCCGAGATGGCATTGATCTCATCCGGCGTCAGTTTTGCGGAAACGAACTTCCGCAGCGCCAAAACTTCGATTTCTTTTCGCAGGTCCTCGACCTCTTTCTTCTCCGGCTTTTCTCCCAGAGTCCGTTCAATCACCACCTTTTCAACCTGTTGCTTGAGATAGGAGACTCTCCCGGAAAGCGTCTGCTGCTGCTCATCCTGCAACGATTCCCGGTGCAGGCGACTCTCACTGCTTTCGTCAACCGCCCAATAGCCGGGCTCAAGAGCTTCAATGAGCACGGGAACTCGTCGATCCGGGCGGACGAATTCTTCCGCCACATCGCGAGCCACCAGGAACCGGCCCGTCGAATCGAATCCCATCTCATGATGAACCACCGCACGGACTTCAAGGTGCGACAGATATCCGAGCGACGAATGTGGATTGAATTCTCGCAGGCTGGTTGTTCGATCGTTCACGATCAGGTGATCAATGACGCGAACCGATCGGTTACCGCTGAGCACTCGAGGAGCAAAGTCATTACTCAGCCCCTTGTCGGATGCAACCGGATCGATGGGATCGGCAAAGTTGTGCCACGCTCGAACCCGATCAGGAACAGGAAGTAACTTGTTCTTGATCCCCGCAAAATCCAGCATCACATCCTCAGAAGAAAGCCTGGCAAGGGAAGGATCTTCGCAGATGGCCCCCGGCGAGTGTCCACACCGAATGGCCCGTTGTCGTTGGCGATCTCGGCAGAAAGGCTCGCAATTTTTGCCGCCACCGCCTTCTTGACTTTCGCCGGAATCTTAAGTCCTGCAAGGATGCGATCCACATCCAGATCGTCATCGTCGTCACCAGCGGAAGAGACGATCGCCCGGGTTCGAATCGCCTTCGCCCCCTCCGCACCTTCAACAGGCGGGCCGTGGAGAATATCCGACCAATAAGCCATGGAAGTCTGATCGCCCATCGGCTTCCCAAACAAAGCCAAATCCCACTGCCGCTTCCACTGATCCTTCGGTGGATGTTCCCCAATACCGTGGATGTAAATTGTCATGACTGCGATTCCTCGACTTCTGCCGCGAAGCAAAAATGTGTTTCTCACAGAATTGCATGAGGGCTGAGCTTGTCACTTCCACAAAACCAAACGAATGGAATACCTGCCGCAATGGTGACGGCTCATTGTGGCACAGGGCAATTGTTTCGTTCTGAAACGTGCATGATTGTTCCCTTTCCGCTGCCATGTCGCTCGAATAGACTATCACCCAGAATAGGGAGTTTCCATTACGAACGGGTAAACTCTGCTATTTCCGTGGTGAACAGATCCGAGTGGCCCTGGGATGATGCCCGCAACATCATCGCCACGCCAAAAAATCGCCGGTGATCGACTCCATTTAGGCGAGCGGCAGGAAGGGATTTACCATTGGCGAGTCATTGGGTCGAGCGGACCCGTGCGCCTGAACCACGCCAAAGGAAGCAGATCTGAGGACAGATCTGCCTACGTAGTCCGACCTGTCTCAGGTCGGATTTCCTGGGCGACGCGATATCTCCGGTAATCATGTTT
>JBBQSE010000227.1:0-12666 GCA_038214195.1 Planctomycetales bacterium | reverse complement strand
CGTCACGACAGACGTTGGGGCATACGGTTTATGGGATGATCGCCCATTCAATGTCACGGGATTTCCAGTCACATCGGTTCGCCAGACCCGTGGTGCGGGCGACGTCTTTCTGGCGACAATGCTGGTCGGACTCCATAGCCGGCTTGAGTGGCCCAAGTCGATTCGACTCGGACTGGCGGCCGCATCTCTTTACGTCGAAGGAGACGATTTCAACAGTGGCCGTCGCGATTACTTGTTGGAGATGATCAGAACGCAGCCCTGACGCTGATTCGAGTGGAACGCCTTGCGCATGTCAGATTGAGCTTCATCGAATTCCAGAAAATCCGGTTAATGATCACCAAGCGCAGTGAAGCTGAGGAGCTGATTTCCAGTAGACAGAGCAAGTCAGTTATGTGACGCGAAACGCTCGGAGACACAATCGCGGCGCGACCAACTTCACAGCAGACAGGCCAGCTGCCAGACCCCGCTGTTTTCTAAACGCCATTTCTGCCAGTGTGAAAAACATCTTCTTGTAACCCGCTACGCACCAATTCAGGAGAAACAACATGTCCGTGAAGTCCCTTATTAAGCGATGGCTACCGTTAATGTCAGGCGGCAGCCCATGTTCGTTTCGTAGGCGATCGCGGCGGTCCTTCAATGGTTTCACAGCCAGCGAAAGTCTCGAAACGCGAGCTCTTCTCGCTGCCTATCAGCTGCATGGATTGGATTTCAGCCCCTACCTAAATGGTTGAAGACAGCTCACTTAACGATGCTTTCGCTCCTCGCATTCATCGATGCTATCACGCGCCGATCAATGGCTTGGGAACGATGGGTAACTAACCCGGTAAACTGCGTCGTCTTGCACTGATCGATAGCGTTGCTTCGACAGCGTCACTAAACTCTCGTCATGGAACAGTTTCCGCTTAAGCTAGTGCCATTCGTGGCGCACACCGACGCAGCGAACATGCCAATCCCGATAAGCACTTTTCGAATCTAATCGACTACAGTCGATGACAATTCACCGATCCTGCTCTTCCACAAACGGCGGTTCCCATTCGAAGCGGTCGCCGCAGTCGCAGTGGATGGGTTTGTCGTTGCGACCGGGGCGAGCGTTGATTGGAACCGGGGCTCCGAAGCGGTGGATTTGCTGGCCCCAGGAAACGAGTCTTGGTTTTCCGAGTGGACAGCCGCTGCATTTTCGTTCGTCGTTGGGGACGAAGCCTTCGGCTCGCTGGTCTGCGGCAGCGGCAAGGTGGCGGAGTTCGACGAGGCTGTCGTGGAAGCGTTTGCGGAATGACGGATGATTGGGGACTGCGAAACCCGAATAGTCGTCACCGGTCAGCACGATTCCATAGGGACAATCATTCCCGAAACAGAAACTGACAAGTTCACAGTATGCTGCGATCTTGACGATATGCGAATCCTGCGGCTTGCTCTGAGACGACCTCGCTCGGAAGACGGGAATGGACAATGATCCCTTGCGAAGGATTCGCCACGGTCTTCCTTCGTACTGCCATTTCATGTGACGCAGGGGCTCTTTCAGGCTCTGCGATTCGAATCCCAGATGAAACAGGCCGAACCAGTTCACGGGCTGCATGAATTCACAGAATGGATCAGGTTCCGCACAGCGACTCGCCAATGCAGCGCCGCGACGGCGATAGAGTTCCAGCAAATGCAACAGAGTGCTGATGATTTGATAACTGATGAATGCCATCACGACAAAACCGAGCACGAGCAGCCAGTACTGTCGAAAGCGTGCTCTCACTGGACCAGTCAGAGAAGCAATGGCAATCGCCCAGAGCCACTTGAAGATTCGCTGACGATGCCGAGCAATTTCGTTTTCAATCGCCGCTAACTCAAAAGCCGGAAGTGTATCAAACGCTGGTGGTTCATCATCCACGTCGCCCCGTTTGTTTTCATAGGCCAGCAGTCCGGCTCGTGGGCAAAAAGAGTACTCGGCGATCGCGTGAACACTGAGCCAGGGATCGCCGGGTATCGACACCATGCGTGAAATGTGAACGTCTCGATCGGCCCATTCGTCACAATGGGTGCTCATTGCGATACTTTCCAGGTGCTCAGGATATCCATCACGTCGTCAAATCCATTGGGTCGAGATCGTCGAGACACAGCGACACTTTTTGTCAGCAGCGATTCAATCTTCTTTGGAAGTTTTGCGGATTTCATCAACGCCGATTCGTCGCCTTCCAGCGGCAGCACTCCGCGCAGCATCTGGATCGTAATCCGACCCCAGGAATACACATCGGCTCGCTGATCCACATCGTTCGATCCTGCCTCTGGGGCTCGATAAGGGTCTACTGGCCAATCGGCTTTCGACACGGTGGGACTTCCATCGAGCAATTTGGCCAGTTCAAACTCGGTCAGGACAAGTCGATCAGTATTGGCCTCCAGCAGGATGCTCTGCGGAGCCAATTCGCGGCGAACGATATTGCCGTCATTGAGTGACTTCAATCCGGCTGCAATTTGCAATGCGTATTCAAGGGCCTGTGCTTGCTCAACTGGACCCTGACGCAAACGTTCGCTGAGCGTGATACCTTCGATCCATTCGTCAATGACCCACCAGCCGTTTTTCTGCGGTGCCTCACAGGTTGTGACGTTGCTAATGATGTTGGGATGATGTCCGATCTTTGAACACACTTCCGCGTGCCGAAGCAATTGAGTTCGACATCGCGATCGCTCTTCTGCGGCCATACCTTCGAGGTCATAGCACTTGCCGCGTCCGAACTTTGCAAGATGTTCGTGTTTCAGCCGCCATATTCGAAACTGCAACTGGTTGGAGGCTGTGATCCATTTGGATTCGGCATGGTGGAGTAACCACTCATTGATTCGGCGAGTGGCGTCTCCTGGTTCGTACATTTCTTCGACTTGGATGAGTGAGTCCAGACTCTCAAGCTCGAAAGCTTTGCGAATCGCGTCCGCTGTCTTCCAGTAGCCAGGACGTGTGCCCTTGATCGCGGACGAAACGGTTCCGGCCGACAGCCCCGTGCGGTGCGTGAGATCTTCAACGCTCCAGCCTCGCTGGCGCAGATGCTTGAGCACTGCGTCCGGATTGAGTGCGACGGTGCGATGTTTCCTTGTGTCGGCCATTCGTGATTCCGCTATGTGCGGCGGTGATAAAAGAGATTCCGGGAGATTGATTGAGATTGGGTGGAGCCTGAATTGGACAAACCGTCCAATGCCTTCAGTCCGATTCAAGACAGATGCTGGATTCGGATTTACGACTCAGACAACCCCGTTCAACTCAGGAGTACGAATTCGATGTTTCAGAAAAATGTTCAATGGTTTGTCGATCGACTGATGGAGCGGCTGGTTCCCGCCATCGGTAGTTTCATGACATCTGCTCTGCAGCGGATGCTCATCATAAATCATGCCGAGCATCATAACCAACTCGAAGAGCAGGCGCTTCGATATGAAGCCGCCGGTCGGCAGGAAATCGCCGACATGATTCGTGAACAGGCAAAAACCGTGTCTTTGGACAAGCCGCTGCCTGTCGCTCAGTTAGTGCTGGAAGACTTTGATGCGGCCAATCCGGCAATGTTTGAAGCGAGCCAGGGAAATGCTCCGCTGGCGCTGCCGGATGTCAATCGTCGTTCCAAGTCACGAAAACGCATGGACGATGCCTCATCTGAGGCCGAAGGCGAGCAGTCGTGACCGCCACTTTGCGATATCGCGATCGGGATTTGTTGCTGCTGGAAGCACTGGCCCTGCGAGTCCGTCTGATTGGTCAGCGACAGGCAGCCGAGGCGTTCTGGTCGGGACACCTTGCCAACGCCCGACGACGGCTTCAGCAACTGACGAATGACGGGATGTTGTCTCGGAGCATCGTCAATGCGCAGCCGCTGCCAGAATTGAATGTTCCCATCGTCCGCTGGCAGCCAGGCCAGGCGTTTCCTGATTCCGATCGCGTGGCCTTTCAGTTGCAGAGTCGGTGGCGATATCGATCGCTGCGACCCACGGTGGTTTATTTCCCGTCGGAGAAAACGATTACGCACTTTGGAGGTCGTGCTCGTTCGCAGTCCATTCTGACTCAGATCACACATGACCTGGGAGTGACGGCGGTTTGGCTGCGATATGCCCAACAGGCGGAGTCACGTTCATCGATCTGGGTCGGTGAGGACATTCTGGCACCAACTCGCGTGGGACAGAAGTTGCCGGATGCCGCTCTGGTGGACCAACACGGTGAACCGACGCTGCTGATCGAGTTCGGCGGAAGCTACGGGCCAACTCGTGTTTCCGATTTTCATGATGACGCAGCGGCACGTGGCCTGCCGTATCAGCTTTGGTGAGAGGATTCCAAAAATGCCCGATCGTGATGAGAAAATTGTGCAACTGACCGACCGTTACCGAATGGGAACCAACGCCGCGTTTCATCGGCTGATCTTTCATGGCCAGTCGTTGAATGCCGTGACCAAAGTGACGGCGCGAATGTGTCGCCAAGGATGGCTTTGTCGTTATCCGCTTATACCTCCGGAAGATTATTTCACACTGGGACCAGTCGCCGTTCGGCAACTGGGACATTCCCTGCGTCGAACAGAACCGTTGGGGCCACAGGCTTTGCCGATCGACTATGCGGTTCTGCTATATGCGACTCACGGGGACCGGATTCGCCTGCAGGTTACTGAATTGCAGTCGCAAGTACCGTGGCTGCCGGATGATCTGACTTACGTTCCTTATTGCCGCACATCTGGCGGCGTGCTGGAACTCATCCGAGTCGATCTCGGCGGGACACCGCAGCACATCGCGAAGAAGGCAGCCACTGACTGTGCCCGTCGGCTTGAGATTCCGGAATTCAGGCAGCTCGTCGATAGCGATCGTTTTCAACTGGTGGTGTTGACAACCACCAGCAGCAAAGCCCGGCTGATTCGGCAGGCCATTGAAGGGCTTGCCTGGGAGTCAAGAACTCGACTTCATCTCGCCACAATTTCTCGACTCACACTACTTCACCTTCGACATCAATAAGGACAACACTCATGCCCAGAGACACCTATTATCAACCTGTTGGAAATCCGACTCAGGCCGAGTGGCTTCCTCCGCAACCGCTGCAGATTCAGTTTGCTCACAACGCCGCGAACAAGTCGGGCGAAACTCAGTTCACGCTGACGATCCTGCGAAACCTGTATCTGGTTTCTGGAATCTGCCTCGCCGGTGACTGGCTGGGAAATGCCTTCCGGCTTCCGTTTCCAGTGAACATCCTTGTCGTGTTCGTCATGATCCGCGGCATGATCAAGCTGTGGCAGGTGACGTCAGGTTACAAGCCGCACGTGGCCCTTTTGGCAGTGCCCTATGCCGTGCATGTCGTCGGCATCCCGTTCGTAATGCGAGTTGCTTTGGTGATGACCTTCGCTGCATTCACGGGACGAGAGTTCGCTCGACACTACGTTTACCTCGCGACACGTTTTCCGGTCGATCGCAATACCGCCGAGCGCATCCGGGATGACTGGAATGTAATGACGATTGTTTCGTCGTGTCTGGTGATTCCTCTTGCACTGATGCTTGTGGCGCCTGGATCTGCGTTCTACATGGGAATTGCCTTGCTGTTGGCGGTCAGCTTCTGCATCGTGAGCGCTGCTGCAAACCCGATTTCGATATTCGATAATCTTGCCGTCGCATGGCATTCGTGGTGTACCTACAACCGCCACGACGAAGCCGCTCCCGGGATTCTTGTCAGTCCTGCCGGATCCACATCGATGAGACTCGGACTCATTGTCTTGCTTGTGGCCCAGCTCACACTGCTGATGACATCCGGAACAGGAATCTCTGAAGTCGTCTGGGGTGATGCTCACCTGAGTCTGGGATTGCGGACCATAATAGTCTGGACCGGTTTTGTCCTGATGCTGATCGGGCTTCCGATTGCTGTGGCGCTCTCGTTGATCGCTCTTGTCGCACTTCCTGCACTTTGTCATCTGCGGCGTTCACGCACGGCTGATGCTGATTCAGGCAATTGGCAGGCGGTTACATCTGCCATTCAGAGTTCGCCCAATCCTGTGGAACGCGAAAGTATTTTCATCGGGCAACTGGCACACGATGGTTCGCCGCTGCTGGTTCCTCGGGCGGTTTTTCACGAACACGCGCATATTCTGGGTGACAGCGGGTCGGGTAAAACGGCTCGCGGCCTGATTCCGCTGGCAGAGCAGTTGGTATCCGACGGCCAGAGCAGCCTGATGGTGATCGATCTCAAGGGGGATTCGCAGGAGATTCTGCAATCACTGCGAGCCTGTGTCGCTCGACAAGCCGAACGCGGTCACTCCGTCCGGATTCGTCACTTCAGTACCCGCGAGGACTATTCAACGTTCGCGTTCAACCCATTTCAGTTGCCGTGCTGGGAACGACTCAATCTGTTTCAGCGAACCGATGTTCTTTGCGGGGCACTCGGGCTGACGTATGGCACCGATTATGGCCGAGGTTATTTCAGTTCGGCGAATGCTGCGGTGCTTCATGCAACTCTGCAGAACTTTCCTCAGATCGGTTCGTTTTCTGAACTGGCGGATCGCATCGCGTTCGTCACATCACGACCCAAAGTTTACGGGTTGCACGATGGCCAGACGGATGCCGGTAACCACGTTCGCATGATTGCCGACCGACTTGCCGCATTCAAAGCGTTGAATGTGACACCACAGCATTCACCCGATTCCGAAGTCCACGGACAAGCGATGGACCCAGCTCAGTTGTTCGCGAACCAGGAGATTTTCTATTTCCAGTTGTCGTCAACACTGGGACCGGGATCGTCACCCGAGATCGCTCGGCTGGCCATGTTCATGCTGCTGACAACCGCAACGCTGACTCAGCAACGTCGGCAGGTCTACTTGATGATTGACGAATTCCAACGAGTCGCAGCGCACAATGTGGACACCATTCTGCAGATTGCCCGCAGCATGAATATCGGCGTGATTCTGGCCAACCAGTCGATGCTCGATTTGAAACGTGACGATCTGATTCACGTCGTCGAAGCCAACTGTCGCTACCGCCAGTGGTACGCCGTCTCGTCTCCCGAGGAGCAGGAGCGACTGTCGAAAGCCAGCGGTCAAACAGTGGACGTGATGCTCAATGAATCCACTTCGCGGCAGCAGGATGGCCTTGAAGTCCGGACGACAACAAGTCGAGGCGCGAATCAGTTTCTTGCTCCGCGCCTCAGCACCAACGATATCAAGCTCGCGAGCGACGATCCGCGAAAGAGCATCGCTCTGGTCACACGCGGAGCAGGATACAGCCAGTTCGGCGGGATGCCGGTGATTGTGGAATCGGATTTCCACATCTCTGAGACCGAATTTCTGGCTCGGAAGAATGCTGCGTGGCCCGCCGTTTCGTCAGGTACGTTTGTTCCTCGCGACTGGGTGCCTCAGGTGCCGGTTAAGAGCCGCAGTCGAAAACCGAAGGCTTTGGTTGTCACTGAGGAAGCGATCGGTGACGACTCCGGATTGTTCGACACATTCCTTGCAGACCAGAAGCAGTGAAAGGATCAACGACGATGCAACCAAACAACACATGGGCGAAAATCGACATCGAAATCGCCGCAGCGCTGGCCTGTAAGGTCAGAGTGCTGTCCGCGCCGCAGATTCAACAAGGCTGGCAACCTGGATACTCCGTCAAGGAGATCCACACGAGTCTTTCCAGTCTCGTCGCAGCCAGCGTTTTGAAAACAGAATCATGGTCCGTGATTCCCCCACAGATTGGCACACAACCACTTCACACATGGAGACCTGGTGATCCCAGGCCAGACACCTGGAGACTTTCTCAGGCTTGCCGCTCGCGATGGAATCGTTTTCCAAGGTCAATTCAGGTGTTTCAAGCGACGGAACTGGCAGGACGATTGTTCGGAGCAAGGGCAGGGCACAACACGCGATTGATCGAACAGCGTCATGATCTGCTGCTTGCTCAGGTCTTCGTCTTATATCGCACGCTGCTGCCGGAACTCGCAAGTTGCTGGATCGGTGAAAACGCTCTGCCGATGGCCGAACGCGGAGTCAAGAACCCGGATGCGTTCCTGCTGGACACCGAAGGGGTGCCTCGGCGGGTGATCGAATCGGCTGGTGCCTATTCGCAGACTCAAGTGGACACGTTTCATGAATACTGTCGCGTCAGTCGCCTTCCTTATGAGTTGTGGTGAAACATGACGACAATCAATGCCAATCCAATCATTGCCGAAATCAAACGGTATCGGTTTGCCCGGCTCGACCTGCTGGTCGGAGCCATGAGTTCGTCCACACGAAGAGATTCCGTGCGCAGGATCCGCCGTTCGCGTCAGTTGCACATCGTTACAACGGCAGCTGGAATAGAAATCGTGTCGGTGGCGAATCGCAAACCTGCACCGGTCGAAGGAATTGCACGCGGAGCAGCGATCCATTCGTTTTGCATTGCCGGACTTCGTCGTCGAACGCTGCTGACAACTGAAGAAGTCTGCCGACATTTTCCCCGACTGTTTCGATTTGGAATGCCTTCCGGCTATTACGTAGATGCCTCTGGTGAACGACCGGTTCTTGGTTTCGTCCGGGTCGATACTGGACTCGACACAGTCGCCCGCATCGTTCGACGGATCGAGCAACTCGCCGAACGTCACATGACGAATGCCGGATTTGCTGCAGCATCGGCATCCCGTCACTTCGAGATCACATATCTCGTCGCCACAGACATGAAAGCAAGGCTCATCAACACGGCTATCGATCAATCTCAACATGCCATACGACTTCATGTCATCGCAGAACCGTTGCTTCTCGACCTCCTTGCTCCACTCAACACTGACGACTCAACACTGACGACTGAACACTGATGACTGACGACTGAAAACTTCAATCTGACATTCCCCGACGTTGAGGGTTTGTAAGTGGCTCTCGGCCCGAGAGCGGCACAAAACAACGGGCAGGCGGATTTCTCATTTGGATGACTGACAGAACTGGCTGGCAGTGATCCAACTGCCGCTGGCATGGGGCCAGCGACAGCGAAGAAGGAGGAATACGTGCGACATATAACTAACACGCGAAGGAAAAATGGGTTTCGATGGATTGTTGATTCCCTTTTACGACTGCCAATCCTGGTTACGGTGAACCTCAAGAACATCGTGATCATCGGGATTCGGACCTGTATCACCTCGATGGTGTTGCTGGTCTTTGCAAGTGCGTTTGCGCAGGTCTGGCGAGCTTTTCACCGGGCTCTTGCAATCGACGACGCGTACCAGAGCTCAACTCAAATGAAGGGAGGAGAGCCTCGGCAAACAGGTTTTAGAAGTAAAGGTTCTTTGATTCGCTCCGGCGGATCTTTGAGCAGCGACGATTTGCGTCGTCGTTTGAATGAACTGCGGTCGACGAAGTCAGGAGGGCCTGTGCGTCGGTCGCTTAATGGAGAAAGCCAATATGGCAAATAACAAACCCGTGCATCAAATCCGTCTGAGTGCCATTCGTGCGGCAATCTGGCTCAACTTGTCTGAGAAGACCGGTGACCAGTGGTTTACCGTCACTGTGACACGCAGCTACAAGGACAAGGAGCAGCTCAAGGACACGAACACGTTTCGTCGAGATGATCTGCCGATTGTTTCGAAGGTTGTTGAGATGGCATACACCTGGATCTGGGAGCAAGCCACTCCCAGTGAGTCCGAGGTGATCGAGTAAGTTGAACCAAGCGCCGGCAGGATGCAATCCTGTCGGCCCACTCGATTTTGGAGGCTATCACGATGACAGCTGTTAAGTCAAACACGACGTTTGAAATGGGACAAGTGGTGATTACACGCGGAGCTCTGGAGGAGCTTCCACCGTTCGATGTCTGGGTTGCCATCAATCGTCACGCAAATGGCGATTGGGGCGATCTGTGTGAGGACGACACCGCGTTGAACGACGCTTCGGTCAAGGGCGAAGGTCGTTTGATGTCGAGGTATCAAACGGACAACGGCACGGCATTCTGGATCATTACAGAATGGGACCGTTCCGTGACCACCATACTTCTCCCACTGGAATACTGATCCAGCAAGGTTTTACTCAGGTTTTGCATTTTGGTTTTCGGCCGGTTGGTTCGCCAACCGGCCACTTTTTGACTCCTGCATTCCGTGAATGCATACGGTTCGAATAGCGAATGAACTTCCGTGAACCATTCTGATCAGCCACAACCAGAATTCCCTTCGGGTGCCGCAAGTCCATCTCCGCCCGGAATTGTTCGCGACTTGCACACGCTGGTTGAACAACGAGCAACCTTTGGAACGATTTACGCAGACCCACCGTGGCAGTATTCCAACAGCGCTGCGCGAGGTGCCGCAGAAAATCATTACCGGACCATGACCGTTGAAGCAATCTGCAATGAACCTGTGCAGAAAATCATCGCACCGCAGGCTCATCTCCATTTATGGACAACTAACGCTTTCCTGCGTGAAGCATTTGACGTCATTCACGCCTAGGGCTTTCAGTATAAATCGTGTCTCATCTGGATCAAACCACAGCTCGGAATGGGAAACTATTGGCGGGTCTCCCATGAGTACCTGCTGCTTGGGGTTCGCGGCGGTCTCGCATTCGAAAATCATACGATCCGAAGCTGGCATCAGGCGCGACGAACAGCTCACAGTCGCAAGCCATTTCTGTTTCGCGAACTCATCGAACAAGTCAGCCCACCTCCATATCTCGAACTCTATGGCCGAGCCGAACAACCCAACTCCGGTTGGACCGTCTATGGAAATCAAGTGGAACGCAGACTGTTCTGAATTCTCCGCCGTTTTGTCGATTCTCAAACAGATGAGACCCCATGCATGACCAGAAAACCCGTTCATGAACTTCGCAAGGGCCTCCTCATCGTCCGCATCTGGCGCAAGAAAACCCGCAGCGGCATCAGACATACGGTTACCGTCGCGCGGCTCTTCCGCAACGGTGACACTTGGAAAGAATCTACCCGCTTCAGCCGCACCGACATCCCGCTACTCCGCCTGCTGCTGAACGAAGCACATACATGGATTTACGATCTCGGAAGCAGCCCCAGGAATGCCAACTGGCGGGGTGTGCCCCATTCCGATTCGTTCGAACACTTCAAGTGATGCATTTCAATTTTTAACAGCACTGCGATCCACAATCGATTGTTGCAACCCTACAATAGGAGCCGTCAATGCCTTTACCGATTCCTACACCAGCTTTGCTGAATGCGGCACAAGTATCTGTCATGCTTGGCGTTTCGGTTCGGACGCTATGGCGTCTCAAGAGCGCCGGCAAAATCCCCACAACTGTCCGTGTGGGTAATAGCGTTCGCTGGCGACGCGAAGAATTGATTGCATGGATTTCCGAAGGTTGCCAGATGCCGGTTTCCTCAGAAGGTCATACTCGCAGAAAGGGATAAACTATGGCAACGGTATATCGTCCAACCTACAGGAAAGACGGCAAACTGAAGAGAATGAAGAAGTGGTACATCAGGTACCGTGATCAGGATGGGAAGCTGAAAACGGTTCCCGGATTCACCGACAAAACAGCGACTCAGCAATACGCTGCGAAACTGGAACGTGATGCGTCGATGATCCGAGCAGGATTACTCGAACCTGCTGTGCTGTACCAGAATATTTCGCTCGATGAGCATCTCTCGGTCTTTGAGACCTCGCTGAAGTCCAAAGACGTCAGCCCAGATCAGGTCAAGCTCGTCGTCAATCGGTGCAAGGCACTGTTTAAGGTTGCGAGGATCACTCGGCTCAGTGGAATTTCCGCAGAGACAGTTTCCAATGCCCTCGCAAAACTCCGCGAGATAAAGGCCGATGGAAAACGAGGCACGAGCGCCCAGACATCGAATCACTACCTTCGAGCCATGAAGCAGTTCACGCGATGGCTGCGTCTGGAAAAGCGGAATATCGACGACCCACTGGTTCGACTTGAAATGCTCAATGTTCAGGTCGATCGTCGCCACGACCGCCGAGCGTTGAGTGATGTGGAAGTGTCCCAATTGCTGGCAGCAACGCTAAATGGCAAAACTGCCTATCGGATGGAGCCGGCGGACCGCTTGATGCTTTACGTGATGGCCCTGTCCACAGGGCTCCGTGCCTCTGAACTTGCCTCACTGACGACCGATCAACTCGATTTGGAATCCAATCCGCCGACGGTGACTGTGAAGGCTGGGTATTCCAAACGTCGCCGATTGGACGTCCTTCCGCTGCCTGCAGATATCCTGGATCAGGCTCGCAGTTGGCTCAAAGAGAAGCCAAAGGGGTGCAAGTTGTGGCCCGGTGATTGGGCGGCCAACAAATACGCCGGAAAGATGCTTCAGATCGACTTGGCAGAAGCCGGCGTACCCTACGTGGATGCAAATGGCCTGTTTGCTGACTTCCACGCCCTGCGGCATACCTATATCACCAACCTAGCCCGCAATGGAGTCCCGCTGGTAACGGCCCAGAAACTGGCTCGTCATTCTACGCCGATGTTGACCGCCCAGCGATACACTCACATTGACCTGCAGGACCAGAAAGTGGCGGTCGACCGCCTTCCTTCGTTGCAGCGCCCATTGCAGCGCGCAGGTGACTTTTCTGGTCGCGAGGTGGCAACTGATGGCACTGAACACGGCGAAGCCACCAACGAAGAAAACCCTGAGATCCCCAGCAAAAATGTAGGGAAATCAGGGTTTCATGAGCGGAGAGACAGGGATTCGAACCCTGGGTACCCTTGCGGGTACTCCGGTTTTCAAGACCGGTGCAATCGGCCGCTCTGCCATCTCTCCGGGGCGGATGCT
>JBBQSE010000226.1:0-12759 GCA_038214195.1 Planctomycetales bacterium | reverse complement strand
ATCGTTGCTGCAGCGGGATGGCCTGGCTGCCGTCGGAGCAACTCATTTTGCGCCGACAGCGAAACGTGTCGTGTACCTGTTTCAGTCGGGTGGGCCGTCGCATCTGGAGCTGTTCGATGAAAAGCCGGAATTGCGACGGCTGCACGGAACAGAGCTGCCTGATTCCATTCGTCAGGGTCAGCGACTCACCGGCATGACCAGTACTCAGGCCAGTTTCCCCGTCGCACCCTCAAAGTTTGCGTTTCAACAGCATGGATCCAGCGGGGCGTGGATTAGCGAGTTGTTGCCTCGTACCGCAGCGATCGCTGACGACTTGTGCTTCATCAAATCGATGCATACCGAAGCCATCAACCACGATCCGGCGGTCACATTTATGCAGACCGGCGCGCAACTCGCCGGACGTCCCAGTCTGGGAGCATGGCTGTCGTATGGTCTGGGAAGCGAGAATCAGGACCTGCCCACCTTCGTCGCGATGATTTCCGGGTCCGGAGATCAACCATTGTACGATCGTCTGTGGGGCAGTGGATTTTTACCGACGCGATATGCCGGCGTCAAATTTCGTTCACAGGGTGATCCCGTCCTGTTTCTGTCAAATCCACCCGGCATCAACGGTGCGATGCGGCGAGGGTTACTGGATGATCTAACCGCCATGAATGGACTCCGGTTGCAGAAAACGGGCGATCCGGAAATTGCGACGCGCATTTCACAGTACGAGATGGCGTACCGGATGCAGACGTCGGTTCCCGAACTGACTGATATCTCCTCCGAACCGGCAAGTACCTTTGATCTCTACGGAGAAGACGCCCGAAAGCCTGGCACATTCGCCTGGAACTGCCTGTTGGCTCGCAGACTCTGCGAACGCGGAGTTCGATTCGTACAGCTGTTTCACCGAGGCTGGGACCAGCATCTCGAACTTCCGAAGAACATTGCTCTGCAATGCCAGATGACAGATCAGCCGACGGCGGCGCTGGTTCAGGACCTGAAACAGCGAGGACTTCTGGACGACACACTGGTCGTCTGGGGTGGCGAATTTGGTCGGACCGTTTACTGTCAGGGCAAACTGACTCCCCATGACTACGGTCGCGACCATCATCCTCGCTGCTTCACGATGTGGCTGGCGGGAGCCGGAATCAAACCGGGCACAACAATCGGTGAGACCGACGATTTCAGCTACAACATTGTTCGCGACCCAATCCATGTCCACGATCTGAATGCCACACTCCTGCACCTGCTCGGCATTGATCACACCAGGCTGACGTTCAAGTTCCAGGGACGTCATTACCGCCTGACCGATGTGCATGGCAGTGTAGTTCACGGCATCCTCGCCTAAGAGCCACTCTTGCGACCTCGCGGCGAGGCTGTTTCTCGGTCGGCGTGGTTAAAACGAATGCGGGGCCGGGAAAACCTGCAGGCAACAGGAGGCTCCCTGCAGACGGCTGCAAAAGAACCACGAAGACTTCAGCGTCAAGCGAAGATTTCGGCCATCTTTTGTTCGGCAGCCAATCGTCTGCCGTTACGACCGTTCAAATTGACCGTCCGCCACAAGCGGATTTTCGATTGATTCTTGCGGACTGCTACAAACGTCAAGTTGCGACAGTGTGGTGACTTTTCGCGACGCCGGGTGACATTTTGCAACAGCGAAGCAAAGTTGAAGTGCTAGTGTTGCCGCAGGCGGGTCTTTCCGGACCGACTCCTGCGCTCTGGACAAGTCCTGGAACGCCAGACGGGTCACCTCGGTAAGCCCGGTCGATTCGAAATACGAAGTCACTTTCAAAACACAACAACGTGTTTCCCGATCACGTTGCGCGCATCGAACCATTCAGGCCGATCACATGCTGGACAAAGAACGACTCAAAACCGACCTGCTCGCGCTGGGGCTGCTGGCCCTGGTCGTGTTCGTTGGTTTGAGCTTCCTAAGCTACGATCCGGCGGACCCGCCGTCGAGTCTGGTGTTTCCACAGCGACAGGTTCCCATAAACATCTGTGGTGAATTTGGTGCGGCGGTTGCCTACTACTCACGGCAGTGGATGGGACTGGGCGTTTGGATTGTACTGGCCGCGCTGGTCTCCTGGGATCTGAAGTTGTTCTCCCGTGAACCATCACGCCGGACCGTGACCACATTGATCGGCCTTTTGCTGCTGGCAACTTCATCCTGTGCGCTGCTGCATTTGCTTGTTCCCGGAATTTCGTCCGGGTCCGCATACGGCAGTGGCGGTCAGGTCGGAGCATGGACTGGTATCCTGCTGGAACAGAAATTTTCGTCGGCGGGCGTGATGATCTTCGCGGGAAGTCTGCTGGCCGCCGGCATCCTGCTCACGCCTTTGTCAGACACCTTTCAGCCGGTGCTGCACGCTTCCGCGTTGCCAGCCGGAGCAATTCGCGCCGCTGGCACGTTGATCCGCCGCTATCCTGGGTTCCTGCGACCACGTCAGGCAACGTTGCCGAAAGTTGCAGTCGGTGCTGTTGCGGTCGAGCAGGCCCCTGCAATTCGACTTCGCAGTTTCGAGGTGGAAGCGGATACGGAAGCGGAGTCTGAATCTGAAATTGTTGTCGAACCGGATGGCCGTTCAATCCGCATCAATCCACCGGTATCGCTGGCTCTCCACAATCCTGAAGGGCTCCCTTTGATCGAGCGGCGAGGATTCTCGCTGCCGGACATCAACCTGCTCAGCGAATCGGAAGAGTTTCCGTACGAAGAACTGGCCCGAAAAGCCCGCATTGCGGCAAACACACTCGAAAATGCGTTTCAGGAGTTTGGCCTGAATGTCAAGGTCGCTGAGATCGACACCGGACCGGTAGTCACACAATTTGAGCTCGAACTGGAACGTGGACTTCGTCTGAACAAGGTCACCGCGCTGGAAGATGACCTGGCAATCGCGTTGCGAGTTCCCTCCGTCCGCGTTGTCGCGCCAATTCCAGGCAAGAACACCGTTGGCGTGGAAGTGCCAAATGAAAAGCAGGTCATGGTCCGCATGCGTGAACTGCTGCAGACGGCGCGTGTGCAGTCGGATGAAATGCGATTGCCGCTGTTCCTGGGCAAAGACGTCAGCGGTCGACCATTGACGGTCGATATGGCGAAGATGCCGCATCTGCTGATCGCTGGTCGCACCGGCACGGGCAAAAGCGTGTGCCTGAATACGCTCATTTTGTCGCTGCTGATGACACGCACGCCCGACGAAGTGCGGATGCTGATGATCGACCCGAAAATGGTGGAACTGAGTCCATACAAGAACATTCCGCACCTGATGCACCCTGTCATCACGGACATGAAGAAGGCGGAAGCTGTTCTCGCCTGGGCCGTCGATAAAATGGAAGAACGCTACAACCTGCTGGCCCGAGTCGGCGTCCGGCACCTCGACAGCTACAACAAGCTTGGAAAGGTGGGAGTGCTCGAACGGCTGGGGATGCTTGAATCAGATCCGGATGCGGCAGAGATTCCCGATCGGATGCCGTTTATTGTGATCATCGCTGACGAAATGGCGGACATGATGATGACGTCCGGCAAAGACGTCGAAGCGTATATCATTCGACTGGCTCAGAAATCGCGAGCCGTCGGAATTCATCTGGTTCTGGCAACGCAAAAGCCAACCGTGGACGTCATCACCGGCCTGATCAAGTCGAACCTGCCCGCGCGAATTTCGTTTCAGGTGGCGAGCAAGATGGACAGCCGCGTCGTTTTGGACGAAGGCGGAGCCGAACGATTGCTGGGCAGCGGAGACATGTTGTATCTGGCACCTTCGACCAGCCACTTGACTCGAGCGCAGGGAACATACGTCAGTGACGACGAAATCAACGCCGTGATTGCATTCTTTAAAGATACGCCACCGGAATACAGTCCGGAACTCGTAAAACTAGTGGCGTCGGCCGGGATGGGCGCGGCCGGAGCGGGCGGATCTGATTCCGGTCCTCGAAATCACGACGACCTGTACGATGATGCGGTTGCTGTGGTAATTCGCGAAGGCCGTGGCAGTGTCTCGCTGCTGCAACGCGCTCTCGGCATCGGTTACGGTCGCGCGGCCCGTATGATCGACTACATGGCCGAAGATGGCATCGTAGGCGACTACAATGGTGCCCAGGCTCGTGAAGTCGTTTGCACGATGGAAGAGTGGGAAGACAAGAAAGCCCTGAGCCACGACGATTGAACAGTCGCTGCCCGGACGCCTGCCTCAGCCCGTAGCCGGATTCGTAAGAATTCGCCCTGTGCTTGTAGCCGGATTCGTAAGAATTCGGTGCTTTGAGATTCCGTTGAACGGCATCGATAACTCACCTCGTATGTCCGAACTCTCACGAGTCCCGCTGCTTCGTCAGCGGTAGCGGCATTCTGTAGCCGTAACGTCACCGCTCGCTTGAGAAGCATAGTCCTCTCAGAGTACAGTTCGTCCAGCAAATCGCTCCGACGTACCTCTTTTCCGTCCGGCGATTTGGTGTTCAACCAATGCGGCGTGAACCATCTCCCCGTGAGATCTCTCGCCATCGACTGGCCTCAAGTTCAACGGAGTGATACGACCATGACCACGGACATGACCATTGACCAGATCCTGTGGGATCTGAACTACTGCGACGGCGAATTCCCCGAAGCCGCGTTTCAGGCGGCACGTGAGAAACGAACGGAAATAATCCCGCGTCTGATCGAGTGTATCGAAGAAGCTACTCGCGATGCCGATGAATTTGAATCGGTGCCGACATGGGGGCATGTCGCGTCGCTGATTCTCTTGACGGAATTCGAGGCGAGGGAAGCGTTTCCAGCCATCCTGAAATCCATGTGCTCTGAGGCCGTGGAAGAACTGTACGGGGATCTGATCACGGAGAGTTTTCCCCAGATTGCGGCGACGCTCGCGGCAGACCCGGAAGAATTTACGGATGCAATCGACGATCCAGGCGTCAATGATTACGTGCGCGGATCACTGCTCGGATCTGTCTTTGGCATGGTGTGTGAGGAACGCATTGCACGTGAGGTTGCGGTTTCGTTTATCACGGACCGTTTGAACGAAGCGGTTGATGGAGACGACGTACACATCGTCACAAAATGCGCCGAATTGCTCGGCAACCTCGTCGCGGAAGAAGCGTCTGTCGATGTGCAGACCGCCGAGGAACGCGAACTCGTGAATGAAGAATGGATAGGGAAGAATTACTTTGCGAAACAGCTCGCCAGAGGACAGGAAGCCTTTAATGAGGCACGCGAAGAATTCGCGGATCGCAAAAAACTTACGTCCGTAGACATGCTCAGCAAACTGCCTTGGTTCAATAAGAAGCCAACCCCGGCGTTTGATCTTGAGACAGTACTGCGCGAAATCAGCGAACCGTTCACCAAGTTTCCCTCCGACGCAGTCCGCTGGGCTCGGAAGCATCGTAAGGAAATCACCCCGCATTTGATCCGAATTCTGGAAGAGCTGCCGGCCTTCGCCGCCGAAAACGAAGTCGATGGAAACGGACACACGATTGCGCTGTTCCTGTTGACAGAGTTTGGAGCGAGGGAGGCGTTGCCCGCAATTCTTGACTTGTTAAACACCACAGATTCGGATGTCACCGACTGCCTGCTGGACGTGATGGATGGTGAGCTGGCCCAAATGCTGGGTCGTCTGGCCGACAGTCCTGACCAGTTGGCCGTGCTGATTGATAATCCGGAACTCGACGACCTTATTCATGAAGAAGCGATTGACGCAGTCGCCTGGATGGTGACTGAAAACAATTTGGACCGCGATACCGCCATTCACTGGCTGCACGAACGATTCGAGAGGATCCGGCATACTGATGCCCCGGAACGATCGGGGGATTTCGCGATCGCACTTTCAGATCTTGGCGCGACCAACTCACTCGACAGCGTCACCGACGCCATCGAAGCCGGGGAAATTGATCCTGAACAAATCCTCGTCGATGAAGTCGTTGAAGGCATGAGAAACGGTTTGAGTTCATTTGAGAAGACGCTGAAAATTCACCGACAGTATCGGTTTGAACATACGGTGATCGAGCTAGAAGGCTGGAGCTGGGACTCGTCAGATGACGGTGACGATGAAAGCGATTTCTATAACGATGACGACGACGAACCCATTGGAGTCAGTCCCGCCGCCATTCGGGCAATGATCAAATCGGCGGGTATGGGACAAACGGAGGCCGATGTCCAGAGGGTGATGAAGCAACTGCAAAGGATGGACATAGAAGGCTTCGGAACCGACGTCGATAGTCTGGATGAAGATGATGATTTTTCACTGGATGACGAAGTGGCACCGGTTGCCACAATTCGAAACACCAGCCGCAAAGTCGGTCGCAATGATCCCTGTACCTGTGGAAGCGGCAAGAAGTACAAGAAGTGCTGCGCGAAGGCTGAGTAACTGCGGTTGGTGGTTATACGTCGCGTGGCATGTCTCTTCTCCCCCGAGATCGGAGGAAAAGGTGGCCGGAGGCCGGACCAGGAGGTGATAGACATGCAGGAAGGAACCGGACGCCTGCAGAATCAGGCCCTTCTGTACCACTTGATGGAAGAGTCCATCAATTTTGGGCTGTTGCGTTCACACATCTTGCCCTGACAAGGACTCACAGCTAACATCCCGGACGTTCGGGGTCGATACAGGCCCCAACCCGCCGCCGTAGCTCAGCTGGCAGAGCGACGCTTTCGTAAAGCGTAGGTCGTCCGTTCAAATCGGATCGGCGGCTTTTGAAAAACACCTGTAAAACAAAGGGAATTCGGAATAATCCGAGTTCCCTTTTTTCGTTTCAGGATCGTTCATTCACCTCGCCATTCACCTTTTCGGGTGAATTCTGGTTCCCGATGTTCTTTTTCAAGTGGCGTCGAACTTCGGCAAGCGTGTCCTTTGCTGTGATGTTCACGTAGAACTTCATGGTCGTTTCAACGCTGGAATGTCGCATCAGTTGTTGCAGGATGCCGGAAGGGACGATTTTGGCCCATCGGGTACCAAATGCCCGCCGGATATCATGCGACGAAGCAAACTTCTCTGTCCCGTCCTTTTCATCGACTTTGACCTTCGCCGCCTGGCCGATGTCAACAATCCAGTTTGAGACGGTATCGACGCGACGTGAGACTATGCCATTGTTCCGAAATGCGTTGAAAACAAACCCTTCGCGCTGGTCTTCTGGCGTGTTTAGCAGGAATTCAGCGAAGTCATCGACAACGGGATAAACCAGCGTCTGGCGGTTCTTCTGGTTGTCGCCGTCGATCATCAAACAAACATCGCCGTCCTCATCGACTCGAATTCTGATTCCCTCGCCCCACGGATCCCAGGTCAAGGAAAGCGCCTCACCAAGTCGCAGTCCTGACAACCACAGACCGCGTATCAGATATTTCAGGGAATCCGCCGCTGACTTCACTTTCAACAACGGTGCTGCCGTTGGCTTCTCTTCAGATGCTGGCAACAATGTCTTTTCCACTGCGGCAAGCATACGGTCGAATTCTTCGCCAGTGATAGGACGGCCCTTCATCAGCTTGCCGCCTTTCTTCGTTTGGCGAGTCTCCCGAGGAAACTTCGGAACCTCTTTGATGTACTTCTGATCGCAAGCCCACTTCAGCGCGGTCTGCAGATGCTGGAAGTATTTCCTGACGGTCGCTTTTGCCACGTCCCTTTTTGAGGCGAGGGAATGCAGACGGGTAATCCATTTTTCTGTGATCCTTGCCAGCGTATCGGGACGCATCAGTTCCTCAATCACATTCAGGCTACCATCCACGTTGACCGCGTAGGATTCGCTGTGATGTGCGAGATAGTTCTGAGTGAATTCCTCTCGGAATTGCTCCCAACGCATCAGCCCTGGCGATGCCGTCCCGCTGGCGTTCAGTTCAGCTTGCCATTCTCCGGCAGCGCGCTGCGCGGCCTTCATGCTCTTCGTGCCGCTGTTCTTCTCACGGCGCTTGCCGTCGATCGGGTCAACGTACCGCAGGTACAGGTTGAGACCTTTGCGTTTGACCACGACAACGCTGATTTCGTCAGCCATCGAATTCACTCCATCTGGAAAGTGATCATCTGGTTTGTTAAAGCGGGAAACTGGCCAGATGAACCAGCTTGTCGGTCAGGGTAATTAGTCCCGACCTATCCCGCAGATCACATTATCGACCGAACTTGCCGCCCGTGTCCAGTCTCATTGGTTACCGGGATTCGCGTCGTATCGTGCTCTGTGCTTCTACGAGTTGAAATCCCCGCGCCACAATCTCAGTCCCGCTTGCGGGAGAAATAGCGATGATACGCGGCATAGGTTTCGATCGACGGGAACTGAGATCGGCAGTTGTCGCGGTTGTCGATCCATTCAGTGATGAACGGACGATCCTTTTCAGCGAGGCTGGCGTTCAACAGCGTGGCCATTTCTGCATTCGCTGCCTGCAGTTGAGCTTGAAGTGCATCGATCTTCGGATCTGGCGCAACGGCGGTTCTCACTCCGGTACTCATCGGCGCTAATGACGGTTTCGGCAAAGTGGCGGCCTGGACCGTCTCAGGCTTCGCTGGCTTTTCGTCTTCATCGGGAATCACCATGTGTGCGAACATCGACACTCGAGGCGGCAACCCTGCTTTGGCGCGGAGTGCTGCAGACCGCTCGATTAGTTCCTTGAAGTGGTTCGATTGCAATCGTTCGTTTTTCGTGACCATTTGGTGTTGCTCCTTACGTTTGTTGGTGAAATTCAAAATCGGGGGCACTGCCATTCGATGACAGTGCCCCGCGTACTCACGAAAAATGAAGATCAACTGTTTGCTGCGGTTTGTCCGCTGCGCAGCTCGATCTGTCGCCACACTGGCTGTGGGCGTGGCACTTGTGGGTTCGTCGGTGCCGATTCGAGATTAGCGAGTTCTGTGACCCATGCGACGAACCGGTTCGTGATGTCGGAATGAATCCTCGCAACAGAACCTGAAGGCAGGGTCTCACTGCTGTTGTTCAGAGCAGAGATGTTACCATGCTGTGTCTGAGAGGCTTCCCGTGCTTTGGAAACCACATCGACGTTGGCTACCGCGTGCGACAACGCCACTCCGGACAATCCGGATTGAGTCAACCGTTCAGTGTACTCAGCCTGCAGAGCCTTTTCCTGTTTTCGAGCCTCACTGGCAGCCTCAGTCAGAGCCGCCTGAATTGGTTCGTCGATTGCAATCCTTGCCTCAAGCAACTGAACGAGAGACTTGACCAGCTCAAACTTGAGAGCGCGTTGAGCCTTGCCGAGTTTTTCCAGATCCTTCATGTCTGAAGCGAGCGGTTCAATGTTCGGCACCACAAACAATTCGGCCATGCGTTTCTGAAACTGGTCGAGTTGCTCATTGAACTGATCTGCCAGTTCAACGGCCGCAGCCGCAGCGGTTTTCGGCAGAGAGATACGCAGCTTCGCAATGTTCTGCACGTCTTCGTAATCGAATTTCATGATGTTGACCTTTGAAAATTGATTGAAAGTAAAGTTGTTTGATTGTCGGAAAATGAACCGCCGGGAGTGCTATGTCCCTCCCGGCGGCCCCGCGCAGCCGCCTGTTGGTGCAGGCCATCAGGCGGCGCAGCTCACATTGAAATTTCTGTTACTGCATGAATTTGGTTCCTTTCGAAAGAGGAAGGCCGGAATAGCGATTTCAAAACCTCGGAATGCGCCCGAAATCCGCCAAGAAAGACCCGCTCGCCTGAATCGCTGGGGGAAGGACCCTTGAAAAATCCGGCAGAACTTCGCCGCATTGTCCCGCGCTGGGCATGTTTGATATCCCTTTGGCAATCATTCGCTTCGAGCCCAACGAGGAACATTTGAAGAACATCAACGCCGCTCTGCAGATCCATGCCGACGGCATTTCGACCCAAATGAATCAGCCGCTCTTGATCGCATTTGCAGGCGTTCGAGTTGTCACCACCTCGAACGGCCGAACGGAAACCCAGACCGTTGCACCATCACGCATGACGATGTCTTCGGGCTCGCCTTTCGCCTGGATGAATCCATGATCCCGCAACCAGACACGTCTCGGCCGCTGGCTGTTTCCATCCATTGCCAGCGCGGTCTGGATTTGCTTGTCAGTGCAGCCGTGTTCGCCCGCGCTGGCGATGTACTCAGAGACGCGCACGGCCTGCGATCGCACAAATGACCTGGCAGACTCCGCAGCAGCTCGGCTCGGCAGAGTCTTGTTGTGATACGGTTTCGGCTCGAGCGCTGTCCGCTGTTTTGTTTCAGTGCCGGCGACGGATTCACCGGCATCGTTTTTCTGTCGATACTCGCTGAGTTCGTCGTCAGCATCGGGGAAAAGTGTTTGTGTCTTCAACATGGTCAGTTCTTTCGTGGTTCGGATATTTCGGTCGAAATGAAGAAATGAAAAACGGTTCAGCCACCTGAAATAAGTCCGCGAACTTGGCGAGACTTCAGGCGTTCCATCGCGTGATGGTCGATGTCACACAGGGCCATGTCAGCGAGAACCGATACAGGTATGCGATCCGCTGAGCGATGCGGGGCATAGTCGTGACTCGTTGCCGCTGCGAGCCTACGCGCTTCCTGGCTTATCGTCCCAAGATTGATCCACTGGACTGACGAGTTTTTCAGCTGTTCGATGGCCATCAGCAGATGAACCAGCTGATTGCTTTTGAGCAACTCGGCAGCCCAGTACATCTGTTGATCATCAGTGAGTTCGAGTGTCGGCTTTACCAAGGTCAGTTCGCTAAGTTTGGCCAGTAATCTGAGCAGCGAGTCTTGCCAGCCTTTGCTGCTCTCTCGCGACTGGACAGATTCCGTTGCTCTTGCCATTTGCAGATTTGCCACCATTCGATTTTCCCTCCGAAATGTCTCTAAGATTTACCCAGCCACGCGCCATGCAGTGTTCCACTCGCCTCACAAATTGGTCAGGTCCGGCGCGTGCCGCTTCGCTCCAAAACGCTTCGAGTTGAGGCGAACCACTGGGCGGGACTTTGTTGGGAGCGAGGCGTTCCAGATGTTTGAACCAGAGTGAGGCGGCCTGAGAGACGGCTTCCGTCCGCATCTTTTCCGGGATGATCACCTCATCGGTTTTCGGCGCGGATATAGAATCATTGTTTTGTGTCTCATTGTTTTGTGTCTCTTCTCTTCTGGCAGCATCAGTGCCGAACTGCTGTTGTGGCACTGATGCCGGACTACTGCGGCACTGCTGCGGCATTACAGCAGCGGTGTTTGATCCCAAGGGATTTGCGGTCATCCATCCGACCCGCATACACCAGCGAATGGTCGTAATAATCAAATCGGGCGGCGCTCCCGTGGTTCGGGTGATCATGCTCAACTTGTAGGGCTGGCCATCACTGTGAGCCAAAACACCGTAGCGCGGTGGATCGGTGGACAACTTCACAAGGTTTACGAAACAGCCGTAGACAGCCATCGCCATCAGTGGCTCGAAGTCGTCTCGGAGCGTATTGAACCCACGGGACTGAAACCCGTTTGGATATGGGAACCACTGCAACGGGTTTCCCTTGTCCATTATCGCCCGCGTACCAGATCGCACGAACACGTCGTGGAAACGGGCGATCTCGAATACCCATCGTTCGAATGTGGAACTTTGGAATGATTCAGTGTCGAAGTCTTCGCCGACATTGGTATCATTCCCGGCGTGGGGAGCGTTCATCTTAGATCGTTCCTGATGAGTGTGTCGGGCGGCTTTCTTTGGTCGGTGGCCAGCCCGGAAAATTTGATGTTTGCAACAGCCGTCTGATTCGTTGAATCAGTCGGCTGTTTGCTTTTCGTGGCTACAAAACGGCGTCGAGTGCGTCGGCGTGCCACAGGTAGCCGGGATCATCGGCCGGTTGACGGGACTTCGCCGGCTGTGCTCCTGGAGTCGTCAGCAAGCTGCTCAGCTCGCCAGCGTCAACACGCAACATCCCGGCCAGCTGTTCCATCGTCCGGCCATGCCGGAGAGCCTCCCGGCAGTCATCCAGCGTGCCCTGGTCGATATGCCTCACTGCGCCACCTCGCTGGCGTCACTGAGGCTGCCGAGAAACTCGGAGAAGTCCCGGCCGCGTACAAAACATCTGCCGGAAACTTTCACCACGCGCAACCCTTGCTGTCGTGCGTGTCTGAGTGCATGACGCCCCCAGCCGGTCGCCTTCATGAAACTGGCGAGCGGGTAGGTTCGCCCGTCGTCAATCGGCTGGAGTGTTTCCGCCGTGTCCTGCTTTTGCCGCATTTGTCTTTGCTCCTGCTGTCGAGTGATGAAACACACGTAGTTGTGTGTTCGATCGACTGACAGTACAGGCGCAAATGAGGCCGGTCAAAACGAGTCTGAGAGGCTTTCGGCTCTTGTGGCTCAATTCGGTTCTTTGTCGGTTCTATGTCGGCTTACGGAGTTTTTTTTCCTTGAACTTGTCAAGAAGCCGGGTTCGTTCTGATCTCTGCTTTAGGTTTGGGGGCAGGTCGTCACCATGAATGCGAACGTTTCTGTCTCTCTTCCCTGCGTCTGGGTGCAATCGAATATCGCCGTCCCTGATCTTTCCGGCAAGCCAATCGACGGACTTTCCAAAATGATGCGCAACAAACTCCTTTGGCAGCTTCTCCGCGTAGTCGCTGTCAACAAAATCATCCCCACGTGGCGTTCGTGAATTGTCAGCGATTGGAGCAACAGTGGTGTTGCCGGTTGCAGCGCTGTGAGAATTCTCATTCCGTGTGCCGATACCGGCAGTAGTTTTCAATTCGGCGAGTGCGGACTTCAGTTCAGCGCCGATTTCCGCAGGTCGAAAGTCGATGACAACTTTGGGGTTATTTCTTCAAAAAAACCAGCAAATTCCAATTTTTCAGGAAGGATCTGTCATCGATTTATCGGTATGGATCAGGGATTTTGCTGTTTCTAAAAT
>JBBQSE010000225.1:0-12764 GCA_038214195.1 Planctomycetales bacterium | reverse complement strand
GGTCGGTGGCTGCGGGGTGGTTTCCTCACCCAACACAACTAAGGTGCCGCCTTCGGCCCCGCTAAAGTGGGTTTGGCGGGTGCTTGGGCGGCGCGAATGGCCACGATTGCACCAGACACGGCTTCCGATGACATCGAATGGTGCCATCGGCGCTTGCTGGCGAGAATTCATCGACTGACGATGGATGGACTGCGGCGTCAGATTGAGCCGGTCTCGGTCGATGTCTTCATGCGATTCCTGTTTCAGCTACACGGCATCGATAAAGATCATGGCCGGGACGGGGCGAATGGATTGTTCGAAGTCATCGGCCAGCTTCAGGGAGCGGATATCCCATCTGTCGCCTGGGAACGAGACATCTTGCCACTGCGGCTTGCCGGATATCAGTCCAGTTGGCTCGATGAGTTATGTCTGACCGGCGAAGTCGGCTGGGCACGGCTTTTTCCTCCACCGCGCAATCCAGACAAGTCGCGTCCGATGGCAAGCCTGACGCGAGTCGCTCCAATCTCGATCTTCTTGCGCAAAGACCTGCCGTGGCTGACGGCCCGCGCTCCAGTTCCGGAAATCGAAGGGCTCAGCAGTCCCGCGACGCATGTTCTCGAAATACTGACCGCGCGTGGAGCGATGTTTGGAACCGATCTGCAGCACGAAACTCACATGCTGCGGGATCACCTCGACGACGCACTGGGCGAACTTGTCTCTCGCGGCGTGATCACTGCCGATGGATTCTCGGGACTTCGTGCGCTGGTTGCCGAGAAACAGACGACTGCCCGTCGCCCAAATCGCGGTCGCGCCGAACGGATCCGAGTTTCCCGCGAGGCCGTCGGTCGCTGGTCCGTCGCGCGAAGACCGAGCACTGCTGATGAAACTGCGGACTCATCCAAGAACGCCGCCTCGGTTGTCGCAGAAAGTTCGCCAGCCTTCGCGCCGTCGGTCAATGCGACCACCGAATGGGCGTGGCAGTTGCTCCGTCGCTGGGGCGTTGTGTTTCGCGATCTGCTGTCCAATGAAGACGGCGCGCCTCCGTGGTTTGAATTGCTGCAAGTGTTTCGTCGGCTCGAAGCCCGAGGCGAAATTCGAGGAGGTCGATTCATCATCGGCGTCGCGGGAGAACAATTCTCGCTGGCCGACAGCGTCCACCGACTTCGG
Source organism: Planctomycetales bacterium (assembly GCA_038214195.1). GTDB lineage: Bacteria > Planctomycetota > Planctomycetia > Planctomycetales > Planctomycetaceae > SXXK01. The sequence continues at coordinate 11,618 of JBBQSE010000225.1, read as the reverse complement.
AAACTTCGCGACCTGGAACCACAACAGGAACTGGTCGTCATCTCTGCAGCTGACCCACTGAATCTGGTCGGTGTGCTTTCACGGCATTCTCGCGTGCCACGCGTCGCCAGCAATCGCGTGGCCTATCTTGACGGCGTTCCCATTGCATTGAATCGCGGCGGCAGTACTGAAATTCTGGTGGCCACTGCGGAAGAACACATGACAACGGCTCTCCATCGACTGCGTCAAGCCTCGCTGCAAACAACAGAAACTGAACCTCCAATCGTCGTGGTATCGGAATCGTGATGCCGATACCCGAACTCTCACGAGTCCGGCTACATTTCATACTCGACCGCGTAAGGTATACATCGCACCATGGCGTTGATTGGTCTGGAGCATCAGGGATCGTTAAACTGCGCCCAGTTCTAGAGATTTCGCAGGTCGCGTGCCGAAATGGGAGCCGCGGGATTGCGGATGACGGCTTGAAGATAGAGAGGCTTTCCTGTGATGTCATTGCGGACGTGTCGATGGGTTTTGGTGTGGTGCTTGTGCGTTGCGTTAGCAACTTTGGTGATTACCGAAGACCGTGTTCTGGCGCAAACTCCGGCACCGAGTCCTCTGCAATATCTGGAAGGACACGCGGCGGTGGTGCATGCGGTTGGCTATTCTCCCGACGGAAAAATTTTGTTTAGCGGCGATACCGCAGGCACGCTGAAGATGTGGGATCGTGCGACGGGGCAGTTACTCTCAAGCGGAGTGTGGCATGACGGAGCGATCTTGACACTGGCCGTTTCACCGGATGGTCAGCAGATTGTCACGGCGGGTACGGGAAAGCAGATCGTGGTGTCTGATGTCGCGATTCCAGGTCCGCGGCTCGACATGACAGGCGTACCTGGCGTGCCGACATGCATCATTATTTCCAGCGATGGGGCGACGCTGCTCACTGGCGATGAATCAAACAACGTCAGTCTGTGGGATCCCGTGGCGGGCAAACATGTTCGCAACTACAGCGGCGCGACAGGACCGATCGTGGGAGTCGGCTGGCTTCCGATGACGAAGTCTGTACTGGGAGCGTCTGCCGACGGGACACTGCGAGAATGGAATGTGGCGAATGCACAAATGGGCGGCGTGATCTATTCGCATCCAGCGTCCAGTCTGAGTGTTCCGGAAGTGGGCTCGCAGGTTGTTTTTGGAGGCCAGGACGGATCGATTCGCCGAATCACCTGGCCTCCGGTGCCAGCGCAGAATCTTTCCGGGCACAGTGACGTGGTGGCGGCAGTCGCGATTTCCGCAGATGAAAAACTGGTGATCAGCGGAGGCTATGATCAGGTCGTTCAGATTTCTCGCGTGGACAATGGTCAGCCCGTCCGCACGCTGGCGGGACAGGTCGGGCGAGTTTTCTCCGTGGGGCTGTCTCACGATGGTGCTCTGGCAGCATCCGGCAGTGAAGCTGGCGTCATTCAACAGTGGAACGCTGCCGATGGAAATCTCGGTCCCCAGCTTGCGGGACATACGGGCGCGATCAACGATCTGGATTTTCATCCGTCAAAACCATTTGTGCTTAGTGCCGGTTTGGATAGAACGGTGCGGCTGTGGGAGATCTCCGAGGCCACTGCGCCGGTGCGAGGCCACAGCCAGTCGGTAGTGGCAGTTGCGTTGACTGAAAACGGGCAGTTGCTGGTGACGGGCAGTGGCGACAAGACGGTGCGAGTCAGCACGGTCAGCGACGGTCAGCCAAAATTTGCAATGAACGATTTTCCTCAACCCATCCAGACACTCGCTGTCTCTTCCAAGGGGGCAGAGGTTGCCGTCGGCGATGTGGCAGGTGAGATTCAGATTCGCAGTATGGACAAGGGAGCCATGCTTTCAACATGGGGAGCCCACGTTGGCGGTGTCACCGGATTGCAGTTCCTGGGTAACGGCGAGCGGATCGCTTCCTCCGGCGCGGATGGAACGGCAAAAATCTGGACACTGCCTTTTGCAGCACCAACGACGGTCAAAGCTCACGACCAGTCAGTTACTGCGCTCACAATCACGCACGATGGCAAGCACCTGATCTCCGCGGGACTCGACGAATGGATCCGCGTCTTCAGTCTGGAGAATCAGCAACAGACCGCCAGTTGGAAAAGTACGATCGGTCCCGTCACGGCGCTGGCGATCAGCGCGGATGACAAGTTGCTCGTGACCGGATCGAACTCGGGGAAATGGCAAAGCTGGTCGTTACCGGACCATGTCGAACAGCAGCAGCAGCAAATGGGTCACGCCGGAGGCATTCATTCCATTGCCGTTCATCCCGGCAGCGGTGAAATCGCAACTGCTGGAGCGGACGGTTTGATCAAACTTTGGAAGGGTGCTGAAATGCCGCGCGAACTGGCCGGCCATTCGGGCGCGGTTCTTGCCGTCGCATTTACGCCGGACGGTGCCAGCGTCATCAGCGGTGGAGGAGATGCTTCTATCCGTCGCTGGAACGTTTCAGACGGGGCTCAGGCGCAGGCATTCAGTGGGCATCAGGGGCAGATCACGGGCGTCAATGTCTCCGCTGATTCATCGACAATCGTTTCTTCAAGTCTCGATAAAACTGTTCGAATCTGGACCGTTGCGTCTGGGGAAGCGAAAGTGTTGACTCAGGCTTCACCAGTCATCGCGTCCGATTTTTTGTCAGCAGCGAATCGTATTGCGACGACCGGCGAAGATCTAATCATACGAATTTGGGATGCGACCACGGGACGCGAACTCCAGCGATATCCCGCCGCGAAAGCGGCCGCAAAGGCGGTTCGTCTCACGCCGTTGTCTCCGGGATTTGTTGCGGGAGACAACGAGGGTAATCTGACATTCGGTGCGATCTCAGCCCAAAGCATCATGCTTGCCGATGAAGTCAAGGTGCATGATCTGGCGGTGACTCCGGACGGCAACCACCTTGTGACGTGCGGCGAGGACAAGCTGGCGAAGCTCTGGAGTCTCAAAGGCGAACTGGTTCGAGCGTTTCCCGGCAGCGGCACGGCCTTGCGATTCGTTGCCGCGCGAGCAGACGGCACTCAGGTGGCCTCGGGCGGCGATCCGTTGTTCTCGCAGCCGAATGTGATGATCTGGAATCTCGCAGATGGCACCGCAGTGCGAACGCTGACCGCGCCAGTGGCGGTAATCGGACTAGCGGCGACGTCCGATGGTCATTGGGCCATCTCCTGCGCTGATAAGAAGGTCCGAGTGTACTCGGGCGAAGACGGCACGCTGCTGGAAGAAATCACGTCTCCCGCAGTGACCGGTGAGATTGCCGTCGCGCCCGATCTTCCACTCATCGTCGGTGCCGGAGCCGACAATAATGGTTACATCCTAAAGCGGAGCCTGAAACGCATTTTCAAAGGGCATGTCGGCAGCGTGGCAACAGTGCGGTGGACACCTGACGGTAACCGGTTGCTCTCCGCCGGGCTTGACCAAACGATGCGAATGTGGAACGCGGCGTCGGGAAAAGAACTCGGCGTGTACTCAGGCATCAACTCTCCCGTCAACAGTGTTACCGTGACAGGCGATGGGAAAAAAATGGTCGCGACCACGGACGACAAACGCCTGCTGGTCTGGGACCTGCCGCCGGAAAATGGAGACAACCCGATACCGCCTTCCACGCCGGTGATGACAGTCATGGCAACTGTGAATCTGCGGAGCGTATCGACCGATCAGACGGGCGCGAACTTCGCTGCCGCTGGCGAAGACGGTTCGATCTATCTGTGGGACGGAGCAAAAGGAAGGCTGAAAGAACGGCTCGTCGGTCATACTGCGGCAGCGCTGTCGTCGATCATGACTGCTGATGGAATGACGGTGATTTCCGGAAGTTCTGACAAGACCGTCAAGCGGTGGACTCCTTCGGTCACTGCGATTGCGACTGTCGGAGACATACCGGTGACCTCCATTCACTGTTCGCCCGATGGTTTGACGCTCTACACGTCGGACAACAGCCCGCTCATTCAACGCTGGTCGATTGAGACGATGACGTCTGACAGGCAGTGGACGGCGTCGGCCCCCGTGCGATCGCTGAGTCTCAGCGCGGATGGACATTTTCTCGCGGCTGGATGCGAAAACCAAAAAACGCATGTGTGGAACGTTGATCAGGGCACAGAAACGACCTGGGACTGTCCCGTTCCGATCACTTCAGTGTCGGTCGCTCATGGCGGGCAGAAGCTGATTGTCTCCGGCAACGATCACATTCTGCGAGTCTGCGGTCTTGCCAGCGTGAATGGGCAGCCGACATGGACCGTCACACAGACCGCCAGCGGGCACACGGACGCGATTGTCGGACTGGCTTTGCCAACGGACGATCGGCAGCTGTTTAGTGTTGCAAAAGATCGTACCGTGAAGCGGTGGCTGGCCGCTTCGTCGATTCCTCGTCAGATTTTCAAGGTCCCTTCGGGCATCATCTACGGTGCCGACTTTAGCCCCGATGGCAACCTTGTGGCTACGGCGGGCAGTGACCGCACGGTTCGCATCTGGGATGTTGCCACCGGAGCGCAGCAGGCAATTTGCAAAGGTCATACGGCCGGTGTGAAATCCGTGTCGTTTAACAAGCAGGGCAAGATGCTGATCAGTGGCAGCCTCGATGGTTCCGTCCGCTTCTGGGATCTGACAGGCCAGCAAACGCAAATAATTACAGACCCGGCAATGCAGGGAATTACTTCCGTCGCTCTCACGCCCAATGGCAACCGCGTATTCGCCGCTGGAATTGCAGGAACCTGGAAGGCGTGGAATTCTGAGAATCTGGAGCCGACGAAATTCGAATGTGGACACACTCAGAGCATCGTTCAGATGTCAAACAGTCCCTCTGGAAATCGCATGGCGACGCTGGACAGGTCTGGCCACCTGTGTCTTTGGGACTCCGGCAATGGACAACTCCGGCTGCACATGCAGCTTCCGCTGTCCACCGGTTATTCAGCTGCTTACGCCCCCGATAACACCGAAGTATTGATCGGCGGCGACGATCATCGTGTGATTCGTCTCGCGATTCCGGCGTACGGGCAGTAAGGGCGGCAACATGCCAGCGTCGTGTTATTCGACACGCGATAGAATTTATAAGTAGGTTGGACATTCCTGTCCGACCGCCCACGTATTCGACAGCCAAAGGTATTCGACGGACAGGAATGTCCATCGTACGTTGTCTCTTTCACCGCCACTCGACTTAGAGCGCGTCAAGTAGTGCAGATCGACGGCCAACGCCCACAACTGGGGGGCCGGATTCGTTTCGGTCACGCGCTTCGTTCACCGTGATCGAACGTCCGGCAATTGAGTTGCCATTTGCGCGGGCGATTGCTTCTTCTGCGTCTTCGTCGTAGGGCATATTTACAAACGCAAATCCACGAGGAGAACCAGTTCCACGATCCGTCGCCACTCGAACTGAGGTCACGCGACCGTAACGTTCGAATAGATTCCGGACTTCAGACTCCGTGGTCTGAAAGGAAAGGTTTCCAACAAAAATCGTAGTCATTCCATTCTTTCTGCCCGGTGCGGGCAAATTGTCAAGCTCCCGAGGTCGCATGAATTGCGCCTCTGAAAGTAACTCGACACAAGTGAAACACTGTTTCGGAATACTCCGGTTTCCAGCTTGTTTCATGTTCCATTGAACTGCGGCAATTTTCTTCGAGCCACTTTGCCGTGACCGAATTGCCGTCAAAATCGACTTCATCGCAAAAGACACGTGGCCCACATCTGGCAAAACCACCGTTCTGAAGCCATTAAGCGGTCTACACTGCCACAGGCAGGATCGCTTACAAGGTTCCGACGTCGTCCATTGAAAAGAGCGACGGGCGTTTTCGCGATCACGCCTGGGAAGCAAAATCAGCATGAGTTGCATCTTTGGGCACAACGGCCCGGCAACTCAACCAGAACAGTATAGGTCTTATCGACGTTCAATGTGAGTCAAATCTTCAGAATCTTCTGTCACAGTTGTGTCACAATGATCTGAACCCTGACTCAAACTCAGGATTTCTTCTTTCGCGCGGCCTTCTTCCCTGCCGCCTTCTTTACCGCTGGTGCCTTTTTGGTCGCCCCTTTTCGGCCACCGGCTTTCTTTCCGCCGCCCTTGCTGACTTTTTCCGCCAGCCAAATCACCGCCTGTTCCATCGTCACCGTCGAGATGTCGGTATCCTTTGGAACCGTCGCGTTCGTTGATCCGTGCTTGACGTACGGGCCAAACTTGCCTTCAAAAATCTGCACCGGAGCCTCGTCTTCCGGATGATTCCCGAGTTCCTTCAGTGGCGTCGGAGCCGCCCGTTTCTTGGTGTTCCGCAACAGTTCGACTGCCGCGTCCATCGTGATGTTCAGCACGTTGTATGTTTCGCCATTGAACTCGTACGTGTGCGCCTTTTTGTCAAAGCTGCCGAAGACCTTGTCATGAGTCACATACGGTCCAAAACGTCCGATACCGGCATTCACGACCTTGTCCGTCAGTGGATGTTTGCCGATTCTCCGCGGCAGCGAAAGGAGTTCGACGGCTGTCGGAAGATCGATATTCGAAATGTCGAAGCAGTTTGGAATGCTGCATCGTTTGGGTTTCGTGCCGTCGTCTTTGTTTTCGCCCAGTTGCAAATACGGACCAAATGGTCCGCGCATCTGATAGATCGCCAGACCTTCTTCGGGATGAATGCCAATCGACTGAGGCCCTTTTTGTTTCTCTTCGATCAGACGATCAGCGACCTCATTTGTGATCTCGCCCGGAGCAATATTGTCCGGGATGGATGCTGTTAGCTTTTCTTCGCCATTGACCTTTTCAAAGTACGGGCCGTAGCGTCCCACGCGGACTGATGCATCCAGTCCGTCAATTGTCAGCGTGCACGCTTCGCGGGGATCGATATCACCTTCCCGCTGTTTGACCTGTTCGTCCAGCCCTTCACTGCCCGTATAAAACTGTCGAAGGTACGGCAACCGGTCAGCGGTGCCTGTCGCAATGTCATCCAGCGTCTGTTCCATCCCTGCGGTGAAGCCCAGATTCACGAGGTTGGGGAAATGGTTTTCCAGCAGCTTTGTCACGGCCATTGCTGTAAATGTCGGCACCAGTTGATTGCCGTTTTTGCGGACGTAGCCACGGTCCTGAATCGTACTCAGAATGCTCGCATACGTACTCGGACGGCCAATGCCTTCCGCTTCAAGGGTTCTCACCAGCGTCGCTTCGGTATACCTTGCCGGCGGTTTGGTTTCGTGTGAAATCGCGTCCACTTCCTGACAATTCAGGACATCCTTCTCATTCAGCGGCGGCAGTGACGAATCCTGATCTTCGATCGCCGCTTCCGGATCATCCGTGCCTTCCACATAGGCGCGGAAGAAGCCTGCGAATTCGACTGTGCGCCCGGACGCTCGAAATTCCGCGCCATCGACCTGAATCGTGACGGTATCAAATCGCAAAATCGCGTCCGCCATCTGCGTGGCCATCGTGCGTTTCCAGATCATCTGGTACAGCTTGAATTCCGCACCCGACAGGCCCAGCTCGTCGGCCGTTTTCATCTCCGTACCGGCTGGGCGAATGGCCTCGTGTGCTTCCTGCGCGCCTTTGGACTTCGTCGTAAACTGACGCGGCGATGGGCTGAGATAATCCTTGCCGTATAATTCATCCACGCGGCCGCGGGCGGCGGTGATGGCTTCGCCGCTCAGGCTGACACTGTCGGTACGCATGTACGTGATGTGGCCGTCTTCGTACAAACGCTGAGCGGTCTGCATCGTCTGCCGTGCCGTCATGCTTAACTTACGATTCGATTCCTGCTGCAGCGTGCTGGTGGTGAACGGAGGAGAGGGTTTCCGCGTCTGCTGTTTCTGTTCTATGCTGGAAATTGTCCACGGCAACGTGCGGACTTTTTCCAGCAGTTCCTTCGCCTGGGTTTCCTCAAGCAACAGAACTTCGGAGCCCTCTTTTAGACGTCCGGTGTGTTCATCGAAATCGCGACCGGCGGCGATTCTGCGACCGTCGAGCGTCTGCAGGACCGCCTCAAATGGAGCGCCGGATTTACCCTGCAGCGATGCCTTGAGGTCCCAAAACGTACCGCTGCGGAACTTCATGCGTTCAATTTCACGAGCGACCAGAACGCGCACGGCCACGCTTTGGACACGACCGGCTGACAAGCCGCGGGCGATCTTCTTCCACAGCAACGGGCTGAGCGTGTAACCGTAGAGCCGATCGACGACGCGGCGTGTTTCCTGAGCCTGAATGAGATTCTCGTCGAGAAGTCGGGTGTTGCCGACGGCCTCCAGAATGGCAGCTTTTGTGATTTCCGAGAACACCATGCGACTGACGGGCACCGTTGGTTTGAGCACCTGGACAAGATGCCAGCCAATGCTTTCGCCTTCGCGGTCCTCGTCAGTCGCCAGAATGAGTTCCTGGACTTGTTTCAGGCAATCTTTGAGTTCAGTAACCAGTTTTTTCTTTTCTGCGGGAACGACGTAGAGCGGATCGAAGTCATTTTCGACATTGACGCCGAGTGTGGACCAGGACTCCTTCTTCAGGGCGGGCGGGACCTCTTTCGCTCCGTTTGGCAGGTCGCGAATGTGGCCCATGCTGGCGCGAACGATGTAATCGCTGCCCAGGAATCCGGCGATTTTTTTGGCTTTGGCTGGCGATTCGACAATCACCAGGGCCTTTTTCTGCGATGCCATGAAATGTTGACTCAGGATACTTAAACGATAGGAAAAGACTGAAAAACAACCGAACACGACCGGCGTCGTCAGACGCGATCTCACCAGAATCAGGATCAACTGCCGCAGAGACGGTACTGACTACGACAGATCGTGGCTAGTCAGAACCCGGCGGTCTGGCAAGACGCAAACAACCGCAGAAACACAACGATGCCGCCGCTTGCGATCACCTGTCTTGCAGCTAACAGACCTGAAATCTGACCTAAAGTCAAATCACAGTTGACCTTGTCTGACAAACGGTGACAGCTAGAATCCGCGTTCGTCCGCCGCTAACGGGGCCGTCAGCTTGTCATTAAACTGACAAACTTACCGCTCCGACAACAATGCAATTTGATCACGGCGTTGGGTAAGGGATAAATCATTCTTCCGACTTCTGTCAAGTGAACGACTTGAAGCACGGGTTCAGAAACCACTAATCGGCACGAGTTTTTTTACATGAGTTCCCCACTGAGTTTCTTTCGTCGCAACCAGCACGTCATGATGGTGGCGGTTGTGATTTTGTCTATGCTGGCCTTCACGCTCGATACGGTCTTCAGTGATCGAGGCACTCACTTTGTGCTGCTGGGTCTGCTGATGGGGGCCATGATCTTTTCCTTTGTCGGGATCGGTCGTGGACGATGGGTTCAATACGGCATTGCGGGTGCCATTCTGGGTGCCGCGTCTGGATTCATCTTTCCCAAAATCGTGAATCCGGCGTCCGGTCTCTACGAGAATTCTGCGCTGGGATACTTTGACGAGAAGCGAATCTTAGACCTGCAATTGCAACGCAACATCCCAAATATGTTTATGCAGCAGGCCTTCGAAAAGTCCATCGCACCTGGAACGGCGATGTATGCGCCTCAGTTTGGCTTTGGCCATGAAACACTCACAGATGATCTGACGTTTTCCGAAATGATGCGGGCGGAAGCCGACCGCCTTGGGATCGTGGTTACCGACAAGATGGTGTCGGACTGGATCAACCGTCAGACGCAGGAAAAACTTTCTCGCTCGGCGTTTGCTGAGATTCGTCAGAATCTGAATTTTGGCAAAGGGCCGGTTTCTGAGTCGGAACTGTTCGATGCTTTTCGCCATGAAATCAAGGCTCTGATCGCATATCAAATTCTCAGGCCCCAACCGTCCAGCCTGCCTCAGGGGCCCGACGTTTATTACACGACGTTTAAACGTACGAAAGTCCGGGAACGACTCAATACAGTCCGCCTGGATGTGGATGCCTTTTTGGGACAAGTCCCTGAACCGTCAGAGGCCGAAGTTGCTGCGCTGTTTCAGGAGCAACGGCTGAGGTATCCCAATGAACTGGAACCTGGAGCACCAGGATTTCGTCAGTTCAGCAAAGCGAAGCTGGCGTATCTGGAACTCAGCTACAAGAAGGTCGAGGCCTCTGTCACGCCTCCGACTGATGTAGAAGTCGAAGCGTATTACAACGAAAACAAAGACCGATTTTATCGCAAGCCAGAGGAAAAGGCGTCATCAGAGCCAGCCATCACGCCTGCGAAAGGTGCTGACGGTGCAGAAGTGACCCCGGACGCACCAAAGACTGAGGAACCAAATACTGAGGAACCAAAGACTGAGGAACCAAAGACTGAGGAACCAAAGACTGAGGAGCCAAAGACTGAGGAGCCAAAGACTGAAGAGCCAAAGACTGAAGAGCCAAAGACTGAGGAACCAAAGACTGAGGAACCAAAGACTGAGGAACCAAAGACTGAAGAACCAAAGACTGAAGAACCAAAGACTGAAGAATCGAGTTCCTCAGGCGACGGGTGCTTCCCCGTGGCGGATGAAAAAGATGCGGTAGACGAGAAAAATGGCGACGAGCCTGCCAGTGTTTCCGATACCCCCGACACCATCGAAGAACGGCTGAAGACGGCGGTTGTCATTGAATTCAAAAACACGCCCCTAAACGAGGCCATGACGTACATTGGCACTGCGATCAAGACAGAAATTGCCATTGATGGTGAAGCACTGAAGGCTGCGGGATTCACGCAGGTCATGCCCCAGACATACGATCTCGGTTCCGTGTCGGCATTGTCAGCGATCGACACGATACTCCAAAAATATTCAGCCGAACGCGACCCAATCGTACTGGTCGTCGATGAGGCAAATAAGAAGTTGATTGTCACGACAGGGGTCAAAGCCAAAGCTGACGGATTGACGCCGTACGAAACCAGGGCCTCTGCAGCGGCGAACGCCGACTCGACAAACCCGGACATGCCGGAATTTGTGATTCCGGTTGTCGAATACAAACCGCTCGACGACGAACTCAAGGCCGGAATTCGCGAACAATTGCTGGATCAAAAGGTTCGCGCCGCTTTGACTGAACGTCAGGATAAGATGATTCCCCGGATGAAAGAGCTGGAAGCGGAACGGGCCAAGTATCGACGTGATCTGTTCAGTGAAAAACCAAGTATCACGCAGCAGGAGCTGAACGAAAAGACCCGTGAGACTGCTCCGGCGGCAATTGAAAAATTGAAGGCGATTGCCCAGGAATTCGAATGCGATTTCGTGGAAACACCGCTGCTGAGTTTCTCGGAGCTTGCCGAAGGCGAAACCTATCCAATCGGCGCGGCCACTGTTCCGGAAGGGCAAACCGTTGCGAGATTGTTGTTTGAATCTTTCCCCGAAGATGTCACGAATGAAACGATCCTGTTCATCCCTCAACGTGCGGCACGAAATTCAGACGATCCGGACGGCGGAGACACTCGCTACGGCTGGGTTGTGACCGGATACGCGCCAAGCCATGTTCCGGCTCTGGACGATTCCGGAATTCACGACCAGGTCGTCCAGGCGTGGAAACGCGTCAAAGCCCGCGAGCTTGCAAAGGCGCGGGCCGAAGCACTGGTAGATCGGGTGAAAGCTGAACTCGCCAAACCGGAAGGCGAAAAGAAAACGATGTCGGAATCTCTGGAAGGCCAGACGGTGCTTGGCACGGACAATTCCACAGTTCTGACCATGCGACAGACCATGCCGTTTGCGTGGAT
>JBBQSE010000224.1:0-12815 GCA_038214195.1 Planctomycetales bacterium | reverse complement strand
CGTTGTCGCTGTTCACGTTGTTCCCAATGCTTACCGCCGACTTTTGCAAAATCTGCTTCCGCCTTGTAAGCCCGACTGGTGGCTCGTTCCAGTTGAGGCACCACGCCTGCCAGATCCTGTTTCAATCGCTCGACAACTTCTTTCTTCTCCCGCCAAGTCTCTTCAAGTTCCGCCAGAGCCTGCAGTTCATCAGACTTACGAACTCGTTTTGCAATGCGGCCTTCCAGCACCGTCGTGTCGGCAACCAGACGTTCGGCCAGATCCAGACCGAGCAATGCCTTGATCGCTTCACCGAGCGCCACGCTGCTCGTTTCATCCTCCGCGAGAAATCGAATCTTCTCTGCGTCAAAGAAACACAGTTGAGCCACGCCGAAGGGGATCAGGTCATCAACCAACTGATTCCAATTCTCCGCCATCCAATGATCCGGCTCGCCGTCTTTCATCACCGAAACGCGCTCACGGATTGCTCCACCGCTGCCTGCGGCCCACATGCGTGACACTTCGTAGACGTTCTCGCTGCCTTCCGAGGCATACAAGAATGTCAAACCGATCGACGCACCCATTTGCGGGTCAACATCGTGGTTGATGCATCCGCGAAGAAAGTCCCCACGGTTCGACTCCAGAGGCTTCGTCACCACATTGGGTGCAGTAGCCGCCGTAGTTCTCAGACATTTCTGCGTATGTTTCCTGTGAGATTCGAATGACTTGTGACTGTTGCATGGGTTCCATCTCCGAGCCTTGATCAAGCGGTGGTGACGGAATACGCAACTGTGGCATTGTGAATGAGCGAGGGAAAACGGAAGCTGGCACTGCGGGGACGCAACCAGCCAGGGATACTCTCGCCGAAGCGTCGAAGTGACGTTGGGGGTCAGCGTGGTTCGGCAGGCCCTGCCACCGATCACGCTGGCCTGTTTTCTTCAACCATTGGTAACTATTGACAATCGCCAGAAGGTTTTGCCCCGCGGTCTGGCCGTACCAAAGACCGCAACTCCCCTCCAGATTGCACGCAATATCGCAGAACCCCAACACTTTGATGCGAGCCCATGCCTGAAGCAAATCCCCAGGTTCGGGGCAGCGCCCCGATTACACCGAAATCCGCTCGACGATATTGCGAGTCACTCGCTGCTGGCGTCGGTCATACAGTCGCGTCGTTCTCGGATCAGCGTGTCCTGCCAGATACTGCACGTCAGCTAAAGGAACACCTTGTTCCAGCAAATCGGTAATGGTTGTCACCCGAAACGAATGAGGCGAAATTCGTTCCGATAAACCAGCATCCTGCAGCCGACGCTTCAGCATGCGACCCATGTCGTCAGCCGTCATCCGATTCAACGTCAGACGCTTTGACCTACGAACGGTTGTCCGAAACATTGGCGATGATGGGTCGGCGTACAGTAAGCCAGATCGCTCCAGATACTCCTGAAGAAATACCTGCAAGTCGTGGCGGACGGGGATCTCCCGAATCTTGCCACCCTTTTCATGAAAGCGAAGGCAGTACTGTTCCGCCACTTCGTAGAAGTCGCGACGACACAACCGAGCGACAGCGCCCACACGTGCCGCCGTGTAAATAAGAACGCCGATCACCGCCCGATCACGCTGACCGACTTCATTCGCCGTACAGATTGAATGCATCAACTGGCGAGCATGCTTGATTGAAATCTCCGGTGTCTTCCCTTCGACAACCTGATGCCTTTCGCTCCGAACCGACAACGCAGGATTCAGCACGACGACATGCCGCAAAACCAGCTCATCAAAAAACCGTCGTAGTGCAGACAGATGCAACTTCTTCGTCGGAGCCGCCACCGGCAATCCGTCCAAATAGCGACCGACATGCCCTGGCGTTACTCGAACCAGATCAAGGCCGTGCTGTTCCATCCACTTGAAGAACAACCGCACCGAATGCAGATACGCTTTCCGTGTAAACGGATTCCGAATTCGTCCATGAAAGAATTCTTCCCATGCAAAACAAGCCGCCGCCCCGGCATTCTGAATCAACGCGGGCGCTGACGCAGAGAATTCAACAGCGACGACTGCAGTTTCGTCGGCGCTCACAATCACATTCGTTTGGTCATCCATACTCGTCCTTGATGGACCACACTGGTGCTTGACAGAGCAGTCGCTTCCTGAGTTCGACTGCATTCCGTTTGCTCATGGAATCAAACATCGGTCAAGCAACCGGTTGCGACAGACAACGACCAACGGATTCACTCACCCGGCACCAGCAGGATTCCCGCCGTCCTGTGAGTTTTTCGACGCTCTATCCATAGCGCCGGATAACGTCTTTTGTCCAGCACTGTCATGACATTTCTGAAGGCATCGCATTGTTGGACGCTTAGCGATGGTAAAATCGCGAATTGGCCTCGGAAAGGCCAGGGAACGTTGAAGGAGCGTGCTCGAAGGTTTTGGGTCATGCCGTTGACTTGAGGCAGTACTTCCAATGATGAAGTTCGGCCGTGTTCTGGCGAGTGGCGCCACGGTTCGCATTCAGTGGCGCACTCAAATTCAGGCATCTGAGGAAACGTCAACAGCAGTTGCGGAATCGCATCAGTCCCGAAAGGAGGGGCATTCATATGCAGTGCAGGACTGTAAGGATAGGGAAACAGAGTGGACTGAGAGGATAGCGGCAGTAAGGTTGGTCTGCTTTTCGTGGATCTTCCGATAACTCCGAGGGGTACGGATCTGCTGATCGTTTGCAACTTCCGGTTCACGATCTAAGCCCCCTGTGGAGAGAAATCAATCTGGAACGCATACGAGCGGCGGCTGGTTGGCTGCAGGAAGTACGTCATGCCACAATTTGACAGCCAATGGCATTCGAGTCTAATCGTCTCAGCCCTGCTCATGGTGGGAGGCTGTCGGTCGGCCAACACGATACAGACAGCGGAATATGCGCACCTGCAGTCGGATGTCGGTCATTCGATGAGAGATCCGCATGCAGCAAGTGCAGCTCGATCGCCTATAGAGGCAAGTTTGGCGGGGCCGCACTCTGTTGAAGAATATGTCGCTTATGCCCTTTCGCAAAATCCGGGCATTCAGGCGGCAAGAAAACGTGTCGAGGCCTCCGGCAATCGGATTGCCCAGGCGGCCAGCCTGGAGGACCCGATGCTGGGCGTGAACGGGTATCCATTTAATCCCTACACACTGCAAACAGCCGGTGGCCGATCGACTGTCAATGTGATGGCATCCCAATCGGTGCCCTGGTTTGGCAAGCTCGATACACGGGCTGGCGTCGCTGCCGCAGGAACAGATGTGGCTCGTGCTGAACTCATGGCTGCAGAACTGGAAACAGTGGAGCAGGTAAAGCGAGCTTACTACGCGTTGCTGTACTCTCAACAGACGATCAAGATCACCGAGCAGAGTCGCGGCTTAATGCTGGAACTCAGCGAAATTGCAGAGATTCGTTATACCACCGGTAAAGTCAGTCAGCAGGATGTGCTGCGTGCGCAAGTAGAAGTCTCTAACATTGACTCGGAACTCATTCAATTGCGGCAGCAGCGACTGAGTACACGGGCGCGTCTGGCTCAATTGCTGCATGTGTCACCTGAGACGGCATTCGAGGCGACCGATGAATGGTCCAATCAGGAGATACCGGAGAACCTGGACCGTCTTTACGAACAGGCGATCACAGCTCGACCGGAACTGCGCGCCCAGCTCGCTGCTGTTCGTCGGGATCGGCAAAAGGTCGATTTGGCCCGTCTGCAGTACTATCCAGACGTGACACTTGGTGCCATGTGGGGCGGCATGACTACTAATCAGGCGCTGTCGCCTGCAGCCGACGGCGTGTCGATGTTTAACATCGGTGCCCAGGTGAATGTGCCGTTGTATCGCAAGAAGCTGCGGGCTGGAGTTCGCGAGGCGGAAGCCGAAGCCGTGGCCAGTGCCCGCGATTATGATCAGGTCAAGGATCGCACGCAGGCGGACGTTAAAGATCTCTACACACAGGCTGTCAGCGAGAGAGATCTTGTCGAGTTGTTCAGCAAGGACATCATACCAAAATCGCAGCAAACGCTGGAGGTCTCGCTCGATGCCTATCGAGTGGGTGAGACTGACTTTCTGCAACTTGTTGATAACTGGCGGCAGTTGCTGAAATTCCGTGTGATGTTGAGTCAACAGGAAAGTCAGCTGCGTCAGACACTCAGCACACTGGAACGCGTCGTTGGTGGAATGATGCCTCTTGAACAGGCAATGGACACGAGTTTTGACGTACAAGTTCCCGATGGCGTTCAGTCAGAACTTGTTCCCGACGTCCTGCCACCAGAGACAACAGAACTTTAGAAGTGACAGGAGGACCGTCATGCACCCTGAACAACGCCCACCGCTTTTTCGACTTGGATTGATCCTGATCGTCTCGCTTGCCGGTTGCGCTGATGCGTATCACATTCATCCATGCGGACGAATTCCATACGCATCCTGTCCCGAAGCTCCCCTTCCGTGGAGAAGTTATTGCGGGTGCCCAACGCCTGTCGCCAGTCAGTATTCGTTGCCATCGCATCGGGCTCAACCACCCGCATCAGCCGAGTGATCAACTGCAGGCAGATGGGGACTCCGATGTCATGGCTTAAAGGTTGATCGTGGCAGCATCGCTCGCTACTTCGGTCGACCATCCGAGATCGGTTCGGATCAGGTTCGCGAGGGCCTCCGATGACTTTGTTTCACCGTGGATCACATAAACTTTCCCGGGCGGACGCGTGAAACCTCGCAGCCAGCGCATGATTTCGTTCTGGTCGGCATGTGCGGACATTCCATGGATGATCTCAATATGTGCGCGGACAGGGATATTTTGCCCGTGCATGCGAACTGTTTTGGCACCGTCCTGCAGTGAGCGACCTCGAGTTCCCACCGCCTGAAATCCGGCAAGGAGCACCGTTGTTTTTGGATCGGGAAGTCGTTCTTTCAGGTGATGGACAACTCGACCGCCCGTGGCCATTCCGCTTCCCGCAATGACAATGAAAGGCCCCTTGAGATGATTGAGAGATTTCGATTCGTCCGGGGTTCGTAACAGATGATCCGGCACGCAACACAACGGACAGCGATGTTCATCCATCAGCAGTTGCATGTCGATGTCGTGCTCCTCCGGATAGTCACAAAAGACTTTCGAGACATTCATCGCCATGGGACTGTCAATGAACACCGGGATGTCCGGAATCCGACCGCCCATCGCCAATTCACGAATGCGCCAGATCAGTTCCTGCGTACGACCAACAGCAAACGCGGGAATAATAATCGGACCTCCACGGGTCACAGCGTCATTGATAATGCGAGCCAGTTTTTCGGTGGGGTCATCCGCGTCATGGATCCGATCACCGTACGTGGATTCCACCAGCAAGATATCGGCTTCCGGAACAAATTCCGGGTCACGCAGCATAGGTCGTCCCCAGCGACCGAGATCACCAGAATCCACCAGTCGTGTGTTTGTCTCGCCAGACAGTAACAGATCAATCGAAGCGGCACCGAGAATATGGCCCGTTCGTCGCAATGTGAGCGAGGAATGGTTCGTAACATGAATCTGCGTGTCGTAGTGACACCGTTCGATGAGTGGCAAGGTCGCTTCGACATCTTTCAAATCAAACAACGGCTGCGCGGGATGGTGTTTAGAAAAGCCACGTTTGTTGGCATATCTGGCGTCTTCTTCCTGCAGGTGTGCTGCGTCGCGAAGCAGAATCGGCAGTAAAGCCGCTGTGGCCCGCGTGCAATAAATTGGACCTCGGAATCCACGACGCACGATTAGCGGCAATTGTCCGCTGTGGTCGATGTGCGCGTGGCTGAGAATGACAGCTTTGAGCTGAGATGGCTCGAATGGAGGAGAGTCCCAGTTTCGGAGGCGAAGTTTTTTGAGCCCCTGAAATTGGCCGCAGTCGAGCAGAATCTGATCTCCGGCATGGGTGACAAGAAACTTTGAGCCGGTGACAGTTCCGGCTGCTCCGTAAAAGGAGAGTGTGCTGACATCGTTCATGTTGTAACCTCATATAACAGATGGAGACGGATCAGAAATCTGCAGATCGTCAAAGCGGGCGGCGCATTGCAGCGAGCAAAAATAACTCCGCCGGCCCTGACGTGTTCGTTTGCCAGCGGCGACCTCCGGAGTGATCTGCATACCACAGATGGGGTCCACTTCCATGAGCGTCGTATGGTTGGAAGCAACATCCTGATGCTCTGCGGCACGACAGAACACAGAAGGACGGCGAAAGTGTTCTTCCTGATAAACGGCGAGCAGTCGCTGGATCAGCTCAGCCGGATTTCCGTCATAGAGGACGCGAGCGCCGGTTTGCTTGTTGCAGGCTGCCAGAATGGATTCAGCCATATCGCTGATGCCGCCAATTCCCGTGAGCGCGCCAATCAGCTTGCCTTCATCGTATGCAATTGCCAACTCACCCAGTGTCCCGCTGCTGCCGCCAATGATCACGACGATGTCCGAACTGCGAATGTTGACCACTTCGCGGCCCATGAGACCACTGCCTGTGAAGATTAATACGTCGTGATAGACGGTCGGCGACTCAAACTTAAACGCATGTTCTTCCAGACTGAGGCCGGGAGAAATCCCGATCACACGTCCGCCAGCAAATTTTGCCCCTTTTGCGGCAGCCAGAGGCATGCCCGGACAGCCACCAGTGATGAGCACGCAACCGGCCCGGGCAATGGCTTCGCCAATCTGCTCCGCGAGCCGCAAATGTTCGAGCGGGATGCCTTCGCCGGCACCTCCCATGACTCCAATTTTCAGGGCTTGGTCTCCTGGGGAATCAGACGACTTCAAGCTACCCATCTTTGGCTCCAAAATGGACGGTCACAGAAATTCCTGAATGATGACAAGTCAAACTCACAGTCTTGCCTTTCGCAGTCGCAGTGCATTGCTGATCACTGAAACAGAACTCAGACTCATCGCAGCGCCCGCAATGATTGGGCTGAGCAGCAGACCGAAAAACGGATACAGAACCCCGGCCGCGACCGGAATCCCGAGTGCGTTGTAGAGAAATGCAAACACCAGGTTTTCGCGGATGTTCCACATTGTCGCGCGGCTGAGACGGATTGCTTTCGCAATTCCGAGGAGGTCGCCACTGACGAGGGTAATGCCCGCACTTTGCATGGCCACATCCGTGCCAGTGCCCATCGCAATGCCGACGTCCGCTTCGCTCAGCGCTGGGGCGTCGTTGATGCCGTCGCCGGCCATTGCGATATGCTTGCCCTCCGCCCGCAATTTTTTGACATGGGCCACTTTTCCGGCAGGTTCAATCTCCGCTTCCACGTCATCGAGACCTAACTGTTTAGCGACCGCAGCCGCTGTACGGCGGTTGTCCCCCGTCAGCATCACGAGTTTGAGACCGAGTTGATGGAGTTGCTGAATCGCCTCAGCAGTCGTGGCTTTAATGGGATCTGCCACGGCAAGGATTCCGGCAGGTTTGCCGTCAATGGCGACGAACATGGCGGTCTTGCCGTCTTCCTGAAGTTTCACGGCTGTAGCTTCAAGCGATTCCAGTCCGGTGATTCCTTCGCTCCGCAGGAAATCTGGTTTACCGACCATCACCTGTCGGCCAGAAACGGAGCCAGCGACACCGCCTGCTGTGACCGATCGAAACTCCTTCACCTCGGTCAGAGCAAGTTCCTTTTCTTTGGCCCCCCGCACGATCGCCTCGGCCAGAGGATGTTCACTGCTCTGTTCGAGTGAGGCCGCCAGCCCGAGAAACTCGATTGCGTCAAAGCCGTCGCCGGGAAGTACGTCGATGAGCCTGGGTTTGCCCTCAGTTAACGTGCCTGTCTTGTCCACGACAAGTGTATCGACCTTTTCCAGCCGTTCAAGAGCCTCGGCGTTCTTCACGAGTACGCCTTCCTGAGCGCCGCGTCCAACGCCGACCATGATCGACATGGGCGTTGCCAGGCCAAGTGCGCAGGGGCAGGCGATGATCAGGACCGCGACGGCGTTGATGACTGCATGGGCCAGCTTCGGCTCGGGTCCAAGCCACATCCAGGCAACGAATGTGAGGACCGACACGGCCAGCACCGCCGGCACGAAGATTCCCGCGACAGTGTCGGCGAGTCCCTGAATGGGAGCCCGGCTGCGCTGTGCTTCAGCCACCATATTTACGATCTGTCCGAGCAACGTGTCGTTGCCAACACGCTCCGCACGCATGACGAAACTTCCAGTGCCATTGACCGTCCCACCAGTGACTTTATCACCGACGGTCTTTTCCACCGGAAGCGGTTCGCCGGTGATCATGGACTCTTCCACACTGGAGTGACCTTCAACGACCGCTCCATCGACGGGTACTTTGTCACCGGGCACGACACGCAGGCGATCGCCGACTTTCACTTCATCGAGCGAAACTTCCTGATCCCCGCCATCAACAACCCTGCGCGCAGTCGGTGGTGCCAGGTTCAGTAATGCTTTAATTGCGCTTCCCGTGCGACTGCGGGCTCGCAGTTCCAGGACTTGTCCGAGCAGCACGAGTACAACGACCATCGCCGCAGCTTCGAAATAGATGCCGACTTTCCCTCCGTGACTCATTGTGTCCGGGAACAGGCCCGGCAAGAGCATTGCCACGGCGCTAAAGAGAAAAGCCGCGCCGACACCGATGGCGATCAGCGTGAACATGTTCAAATGCCGGGAGACGACAGACCGCCAGCCGCGTTTGAAAAACGGCCATCCCGCCCAGCAGACCACAGGCGCGGTCAGGACAAACTGGATCCACCGCGAAACATCGCCTGTGACCCACGACTGTTCGCCCAGCCCTGGAATCATGTGCGCCATTGCAAGGAAGAAGACGGGCACCGTCAGCGCGGTGCCAATTCGGAAGCGCGTCGTCATTTCTCGGAGTTCAGTGTTCTCTTCGTCGTCCGAGCCTGCACTCATCGACTTTGGTTCGAGTGCCATACCGCATTTTGGGCAAGCGCCAGGATGATCCTGCTGTACTTCGGGGTGCATTGGACACGTGTAAATAGTCTTGCCGGCTGATGGCCTGACCCAGGCGGGATTTCGTTCCAGTGCCATCCCGCATTTCGGACATTCGCCCGGCTTTTCGGATTCCACGCCCGGACACATCGGGCAAAAATATTTCGCGGCAGCAGAAGGCACAACCTCCGCGTCGTCGTGGACATGATGAGAATGATCGTGGTGTGCAGCCTGTTGCTCCTCGACGCTCTGCTGTCCTCCGCAACAATCGTCGTTCGGTTTTGCTGGCACGTCCTGGGCCAAAAACTTCTCACGGCAATGCTGGCTGCAAAAATAGAACGTCTGCCCATTCCGCTCAGCATGGATCGCAGTCGTTTCATCGACGGTCATTCCGCAAATGGGATCTTTGGTCATATTTTATTCACTTTTTTGGGTCGAAGTCAGTCGGTCAGCCTGACGCCGCCTCCTTCATGATTTTGACAATCGTGTCTTCCACTTCCTGCGCAACCTCTTTCAGTTGCGGGACGTTGAACATCGCCAGAAGACTGGTTGGCTTCAAGGTTGCCAGAATCGTGTTGCCGCCCTCCGCGTAAATGGAGATCCGACAGGGCAGTGCGGTGGAGACGCTCATGTCTGCATCGAGCACCTTCTTCGCTTGTTGCGGTTGACAGACCTCGAAGATCAGGCATTCACGGGCAAACTCCACACCTTTCTTCGTCATGGTTTCTTTGAGGTTGTGAACCTGCATGACGCCAAAGCGATTGGCCTGGACGGCATGCTGCAGGGCCGTTGCTGCGTCGGTCACGGACTTGTCTGTGGATAGCTTGATTAGCATTTGGTTTCCTCTGCCATGGTTGAATTTACGTTGTTGAAACTCAGATTGAGAATGCGGCAAACTGAGCGTGCGATCATATGTTTTTCATCCGTCTTGCCCACGCCCGCCCCTCCGAACAGCCCGGATCAACGGCAAGGGCCTACATGCGGTGATGACGCTCCAGATCGACCAACTGGGCCACAAGATCGGAGTGCCCATGCACCCAGAATACATACCTTGGCACCTGCTTTTCAACAGTGCGTGCCATGAACGGTTCGCCCCAAAAACTCAGCAGTGTTTCGGACTGCCCCTTGTGTTCGGTGTCGGCCAGGATGAATGAAATTGTTTGCGGAAGATTCCGCCAGCGGGGTTCGAGGACTTTTCGACCTTCGCCACATTCCCTGATCCTGGGCAACATGTTCTCTTCCCAGAGTTCTTTCTCGCTCTCGTCAGAGATGAACTGAATGGATCGGACAAGTGGGTTCTCGATTTCTGGTTTCAACAACAAGTCAAAGACTTCCTGTAACCGAAACATCAGGAAACAAACATTGAACCACACCATCTCGCCACGAGCCGTTGCTACAAACCTCCGACTCTCGGCTCGTAAATGCCGAGGCCCGATTAGCAATGCTGCGGGTGCTTCCAACGACAATTCAATGCTTTTGACATTCGCCTTGATCTGCTCCACGGCTTCGCCCAAACGTTCGTCATGGCTCTCTTGCCGCAAGCCCCGAAACAAGAGGAGTGCCAGCAGTACAAGAACGATAGTGAATAACACATCGACATCGACGACGTGCAGAAGATGCAGAACGACGGCGATGAGAGCGGCTGCGATTCCAGCAATGACATCCCAGTCGATGCGAAGTAGTCGTTTCATGGAGTCACCTCACTGCGCCGGGCGACAAGCGTGAGCAGGAAGGAAGAATCCACGGCAGCTTCGAGGGCGTGGGGTTCTCCTGCCGCCAGATACAGCATGACCGCGTTGGCTGAATCGTAACTCATTTCGGTTGTCCGTTTCTGGCAGCGGCGAAGCCCTTCTCCGCAGCCTGAATAGCCACGAACTCGCCGACGTTTTCCATGGTCACCAACCCCACGAGTTCCCCACGCCGCACCACTGGAGCCGTGTGACATTGGCAGCTTTGCAAACGCCGAAAGGAAGTCTCCAGCATCTCCGACGCATTAATGGTCTCGAAGTCGCGCTGCATGCAGTCGCCTACCAGCGTGTCGTGGCCGCGCTGCGTCAATCCCACGAGCAACTCGTGCCGCGTCAAGATGCCCACGACCTGCCCGTCGTCCACCACCGGAAAATCCTGTTGCGAACCGGTCAGAATCAGTTCGGTGGCGCGGGTCAGCGGATCGTGCGAAGTCAGCGTTTGAAAGTCAGTGATCATCGCGCGCATCACCGGAATGCCGGCGAGCGCGGATTTCATTTGCACCATGCTCGCCTCTTGTGCCGCTCCGATCCAGACGAAAAACGCAATGAACATCAGGAAGGGGTTGTAGAAGAACCCGATGACTCCGAACAACAACGCCATCGCCTGACCGACGTTCGCGGCAATCTGCGTGGCCCGCGTGTACTCAAGTCTTGTCGCCAGCAGCGCCCGCAACACTCGTCCGCCATCCATGGGAAAGGCTGGCAGCATATTGAAAACGACCAAAATGACATTGACCATCATCAGCCGCTGGAGAAACGGACCACTTGCCACGCTGAGTTGTTCCAGCGGTGCCCATACGGCTGTGAACTGAAGCCACAGAAACAGCGACGCGGCAATGACCACATTGACGGCCGGTCCGGCCAGAGCCACCCACAATTCCTGTATCGGTTCGTCCGGCATCCGTTCCAGGCGCGCCACGCCGCCAATCGGCAACAGCGTAATGTCCCGTGTCCTGATGCCGTATCGCGCCGCCATCAGTGTGTGTCCGAACTCATGCAGCACGATGCACGCAAACAGCGCGAGTATGAAACCCACTCCTTCCAGTGTCTTTGCCAGGTCGGAGCCCGCCGACCAGTGACTCAGCACAATGAAGCCGATAACGAGCAGAAACGTGGCATGCACAAAAACGCCGATGCCGCGAAATTCACCGATTTTCCAAGACCATTTCATGCGATAATCCTCTGTTGCTTTCCGAATTTGTTACTTGAACGTGATCAGCGGTTTGATCATTCCATCCTCTTTGGTCTGCATCATGCGGAATGCTTTCTCGATGTCCTCGAACGAAAATCGGTGTGTGGTCAGAGCGAGGGGATCGACACGTCCCGTCTCGATCAGGCGCAGCAATCGGCTCATCCGTTCCGAGCCACCGGGGCACAACGCCGTGCGGATCGTCTTGTCGCTCATGCCGACGCCCCACGCCTCGCGCGGGATCGGCACGCTGTCGCCATCACCGTGGTAGCCCACGTTGGAGATCGTCCCGCCGGGGCGCGTCACGCTCACACACGCGGCGAAGGTTTGTGCCGAGCCCAGTGCTTCGATCGCCGAATCAACGCCCTTCCCGCCCGTAAGTTTCAGGATCGCCTCGACGGCGTCTTCCTTGCTGAAATCCACGATCACGTCGCAGCCATACTTCCGGGCGAGCGCGATACGGTTAGGCATGGACTCGACTCCGATGACCAGCCCGGCACCGCAGAGTCGAGCGCCGACGGTCGCCATCATCCCGACAGGCCCTTGCGAGAACACGGCGACGCTGCCACCGATGGGAATGTTCGCGAACTCGGCGGCGACGAATCCAGTGCTGAGCATGTCGCAACAATAGGCGGCCTGCTCGTCCGAGAGTCCGTCGGGGATCGGCGCGAGATTGGCGATCGCGTTGTTAACGTGGAAGTACTCGGCGAAGCTGCCGTCCTTGAGATTGGCAAACTTCCATCCGCCAAGCATCCCGCCGCACTGGCTCGGATAGCCGCGCTGGCAGTTGTCGCACGCGTAGCATGGCGTGATCGCGCTGACCGCTACGCGTTGACCAACGTGGAACAGGCCGCTCGCCGCTGCGACTTCGCCCAGTTCATGGATGACGCCCACGGCTTCGTGCCCGAGCGTCAGGCCCTGGCGATCACCGATCGCGCCGGCCACCGTGTGAGTGTCCGAGGTGCAGATCAGTGCGGCGGTCGTACGAATGATGGCGTCATTG
>JBBQSE010000223.1:0-12858 GCA_038214195.1 Planctomycetales bacterium | reverse complement strand
CTGCAAAATGTCTGCCGATCACGTTTTCGCGACGAGTCCTGGCAATCGCCAGCGAACGCTCGTCCACCTCAACCAACAATCCGTCGCGGTCGATCACGCCAACCAGGCCAAGTTGATTGTTGATGACGCGCCGTAAATGGGCCTCACGCTGCTCCAGTTCCAATTCACGATGTTTACGCTCGGTGATATCGATCGCGACGCCAATGAAGTCGACAAATTTTCCGTCGTTGGAGAACTGCGATTTTCCGACCGCACGGACATGGCGAGTCTCGCCCGTCGGACGGATGATCTGGTAGTCAATGTCGTAATCCTCACCGTCGTTAATCGTTCGCTGAAGAGCATCGAGCACACGATCTCGATCGGACTCAGCCAATCCAGCCAGGAAATCAGCAACCGTCGGCTGCGAATCCTCAGGGAAACCGAAAAGACGATTGAGCATCGGAGACGACACAATTTCGTTCGTCTCAGCATTCCAGTTCCAGGGTGCAACTTCACTGACTTCCAAAGTCAAGTCGAGCCGGCGTTTTGCGCGGATCAATTCTCGCTCGAACTTTTTCCTCGCTATGCATTGTGCGATCGCAACCGACATCGGTTGCAGATGTTCAAAGACCACCTCCGAAAACTCGTGCTGCGAAAACATCGCCAACACTCCAACGGTCTTCCCTGATATGATCAATGGATATCCCGCGAACGTAACCATCCCCTCCCGGCGTGCCCAATGTGGATCACTGATATTCGGATCATCCACAACATGATTCGTCAGAAGCGGTTGTTGTTGCAGGGCAATCCGGCCGATCTTAAATTGACCCATCGGGATTCGACTGTGCGCACCATCCAGATGCGTGTAAAGACCGGCACTGGCCACCAGGTTGAGCGTGCTGGTTGATGGGTCGTGCAGCCAAACGCGTGCGAACGCAACAGCCAATTCATCGACAAATCGTTGACAGCATTCCTGAAGAATGTTTTCGAGCGACTTCATTCCGCTCAACTGCACGGCGAGTTGGGAATTCAATGCCGACAGTTTTGCACGTTTAATGATGTCGATACGCGCAAGTTCGCGATCATGAATATCAATATTCATGCCGACCCACCGGTTGATAGTACCCTGAACGCCTCGCTGGGCAACCGCTCGCACGTGAGTCCAGCGGTACTGGCCCGTGTGGTGTTGCAATCGGTAGTGCATGTCAACCGGCTGCTCAGTGTCGACCGCTTGTGTCCAGCGACTCAAGGCAACATCGCGATCATCCGGATGGATTGCGTCAAGCCAGCCATATCCGAGCCACTGCGTCAAAGTCTGGCCAGTGAACGCACGCCAACTCGGTGAATCGTTCGTCACCATGCCTTCGGCGTCGGCAATCCAAACAATCTGGGACGACGCGTTGACCAATAGTTCGAACAGTTCGCGGCTTTCGGCAAGTTGTGTCACCTCCGCAAACGTCACTACAATGCCTTCGGACTCCCCGGTATGTGATTGATACGGCAGGACACGGCGGATGTATGACTTCCCGGAATTCGCAACGACGGTGTGCTCAATGGAAGTGCCGTCCCGAACAGTTTGAGGGTCTGGTAGAGGCAGCATGTGTCGCGTGAGCGGAACGAAGCGCTCGAGAGGACGTCCAACATCTGTCGCAAGTAAGTCGTAGATGTCACGAATTGCCGGAGTGAAGCTGCGAATGTTCAGGTGTTCGTCCAGAAATACAGTGGCAATTTGAGTACTTCGCAGAAGGTTTTCCAGGTCGTCGTTCGCCCGCGCGATGGCATCGCTGCCGACACGGATTTCTTCCTTCGACGTTTCCAGCTCCTCGTTCGCCGACTGAAGTTCCTCGTTCATCGACAGGAGTTCTTCGTTCGATGATTTCAGTTCTTCGTTGGCGGCCTCCATGTCCTGCAGTGTCTTATCGAGATCCTCACGAGTCATTTCCAATTCGCGCTCAAGCTGTGTGACGATCGCGTTGGCAGAGGCTGAATTTGCCAGAATTTGCGTCTCGTCATCACCACTTTGAAAGGCATGACGACTTCCACTACTGTCCTTTACGTCGCGTTTGAACGGCTTGCCAACTTCATGGAACACAACCAGAAACAATCGGTCGTCATCGCTCCGTTGCGGCATTGGCTGGACAGTAATCATGACACGTTGAGTAAGGTCGCCGACACGAATCGACAGGTCTTCATGATCGGCGCGGCGAAGATACTTTTTTGCTTCCGAGATCGCCGCGTGCAAACCGATACGCAGACCTCGCGCCGCCATTTTGATGATATTGTTCTGGTAATTACCGCCACTGACCGTCAGATAATTCTGCATGTCTGCCGACGCATTCAGAATTTGCCCATCTTCGTCAACGACGACGCTTTTGGGCGCAAACTCGTCGCACGTAATCCGGTGACGCATCTCCGACAGATCGGTAGCCACGTCCGGCTGGATTTGACTTCCTTGCCGGGTCACAACGGGACCCACGCTGTACTGATGCGACGAACCGCTCGATCCGATCCCGGTGCCTTTGCGCTGTGAGATGCGTTGCTTCGCATCAAGAGGCCTGAACAATTCGCCGTGTGACGTGATGTTTTCACTGGGACCAAGAAACAAAAAACCACTCGGTCGCAGCGCGTAATGAAACAACGAAATCAGCTTGTTCTGCAGGTGCGGATCGAGATAGATCAACAGATTGCGGCAGGAAATCAAATCCTGACGCGAGAACGGCGGATCGCTGATCAGGTTGTGAACGGAGAACAGCACCAATTCGCGGATTGTTTTTGTGACATGGTAGCCTTTGGCTTTCTTCACAAAAAAACGTTTTAACCGTTCTGGGCTGATTTGATCTTCGATGCTCAATGGGTAGTTCCCCGCTCGAGCAGTCGTGAGCGCACGTTCATCGATGTCGGTCGCGAAGATTTGGACGTCGCAGTGAGATTTCAAATCATCCATGACCTCGCGACATAGTATCGCGATCGTATACGCTTCCTGACCACTCGAGCAACCAGCGACCCAGATACGGACGCAATCATCAGGCGTTCGATTTA
This sequence comes from Planctomycetales bacterium, assembly GCA_038214195.1. GTDB lineage: Bacteria > Planctomycetota > Planctomycetia > Planctomycetales > Planctomycetaceae > SXXK01. The sequence continues at coordinate 9,840 of JBBQSE010000223.1, read as the reverse complement.
CAAACAGTGTGGGTAAAACGTATGTACGCAGAGCCTCAAATGCATCGGGATCCCGGAAGAATGCGGTGACTCCAATCAGCAGTTCGCGGAACAAGGCGCGAACTTCGTCCTCGTGACGTTGCAGGTGTTCGACAAAGTCATGGACGCTGCCAATTTTCAGTACCTGCATTCGGCGCTGAATACGCCGGATGAGTGTATTAGATTTATAGTGTTGAAAGTTGTGTTGCGTGACGTCCATCAGACGCTGAGCGATCAACGGAATCGCGTCTTTGATGTTTTCCTGCCGATGTTCTTGAGTTGCCGGCTGCTCGAATTCGACAAGATGCGCGACGTACTTCAATAGCTCTTTGGCGATGTCTGCCGGCGACAAAATATGATCGGCCACGCCAGTGGTCGCGGCGCTACGTGGCATTGAATCATATTTTGCGCACGCCGCATCCTGCGCGAATGTCAATCCGCCGTGATCGCTGATTGCCTTCAATCCCAGCGTGCTGTCGCTGCCACTGCCGGAAAGAATAACACCGATTCCGCGTTCGCCCTGGTCTTCGGCGATGGAATGAAAGAAGTGGTCAATCATTCCTGATTGTCGCGGCTCATCAGATTCGTGGCACGTGACAAAACCGTTTTTCAAGTCCAGCAGCGTCTGTGGCGGACAGATATAGACCGCGCCCGCTATGAGCATCATTCGCCCCGACAGCTCGACGACATTCATCCTCGTTGTTTTGGTGAGCAGTTCCGTCAGCAGCGATTTGCTGTTCCGATCCAGATGCTGCACAAAGACGATCGCGATGTTCGGCGCGTCGTTGAATTCGGCCAAGAATTCTTGAAACGCTTCAAGACCACCGGCCGAAGCACCGACGCCGACAATAAAAGGAGGCCCGATTGGATTCGAAGCGGAATTTGTCATTCAAGGTTCTGCATTGCCTGGCGTCGTTTTCATCTTTCATAATTTGCATTCATCCGTTGGCCAACGTTTCCATTACGCGACATGAAATAGACCGCAGATTTGACCGACCTAGACCGAATCCGTCAATCAATATTGAAGCCGATTCGATCGTGGTCGCCGGTTCAATTCATGGCTTAGCCTCAAAAATGACCATTTAAACGCTGGAGCATCAACCGTTGAGATTTCGCCTCCGTTTGGATGCAACACCTTACCCGCGATGTAGGCCGACCAGAGTGACGCGAGAAAGACAAAGCACTCCGGTTATTTTTTAAAATCAGCGTTGTTGGCCAGCGCGATAAAGGCATCATTTCAATCCATGTTGACGCAACTTCCCGCATTGCAGCTGTTGCACCTTCGAACATCTACTTGTGATGAACGAATCGTGACTGAACGGAATCCGACTTATCCAGTGTTTGCGGTCAGTTTTTGTTGATTTCAACATCAACTTTCCCGCTGCCTTTGGAGCGTTCAACTTCAATTGAACCATTTGGTATCTCGATATCGAGCACCTTTTCCTTTTGCTCACATCCCGCAATTGTGGAGAGGATCGGTATGATCGCCCAAGTCAACAACGATAGTGAGAGCAGTTTGAAGCGATTCATGGTATAGAATTCCAGTTGACAAAATTTAAGTCAGAACAGCCAGGATGTTTGTCGTGAAGCCTCTGTCGCAGCAATGAAAACCAGCGACCTCACAGGACAGCAATTTCGTCTATCGCAATGTCCATGCCGCATTCGTTTTCGATATCCGAATTTGCTTGCGCCGATTAAAAGGCACGGGCGCGGTGTGTCAATAAGCAAAGTGATCGCGGAGCGTTCACTCACAGAAACTCGACTTGTTTCATGGATAACATCACCAGGCTTGAGAACACTGACTCATACTCACGTGACTATTCAATTCAATGCTGCGCAGTTTGACTGGGGCATGATGTTTGCATTCGTGTATATCGATCCGTAGTGAACCGGAACGACCGGCGTCACACTTTACGTCTATTAGAGGGAAGTCCCATGAAGAAACTTGTACTCGTGATCGTTGTTATTGGGCTAATGATCTGTGGTGGTTGGCTTGTGTTGAATGTCAGCAGTAATTCGGCCAGTTTCGGACTTCGCACTGATCGAATCAAGGAGGACACTTCGAAGGCCATCGACAAAGTTAAACAGGTCGGCCGAAAAATTGAGGACTCATCAGACGCGCCAGTCAATGACGCACCAATCGAGGTGGAAAAGTAGACTTCACGCTGTTTCGAGTGGATTTAACGTGGGGTCGGCTTTCAAGAGATGGTCGATCATCGGGAAAAGCACATCGATTTCGATCGGCTTTTCCAAAAAACCATCGCAGCCAGAGGCTTTCGCTCGTTCTTCGTCTCCAGGCATCGGATGCGCGGTACAGATAATAATTGGAATGTGTTGAGTCTCTGGATCGCCTTTCAGTGCTTCCGTCGCCTGGCAGCCATCCATCTCTGGCATGTTCATATCCATTACGATCAGATCGACCTGAGATCGTGCGATCATGTCCAGAACTTCGCAGCCATTTTCTGCCGTTTCGACCACGATGCCTCTCTTTTGAAGTAAAACCCTTAGGCATTCGCTCGTATCACGTCGATCGTCTGCAATCAGAATCGTAGTCATTTGAACCGCTCCATGCGAATGTTTTAGGCATTAGGAACTTGAAGTTACGGAAGGTCGAATTCGAAGTCCTTTGATTTTGCTGATGGTCTGATTGACCGTCGTCACCAGCCATTCAGCTCCGTCGGTTCGAAAACGCACCAGAAGAGTATCGTAGTTGCGGAACTTTCCGAAGCAGGCAACGACGACAGTTCCTTTAAATCCGGATTGTCTCAACGCTCGACACCAGTATCGGGCTTGCTGCATACCGCCCGGTGGTACAACTGCGATCACAACAAAATCCGGATTACGGGATACGATCCTTTCGCACTCGCGTTCCGGCAGTTCTTCACATTCAATCAATTCCATTCGTATATTTTCGCCCAGCTGCTGACACACTGTCTTCACTAGAACAGATTCCGCTTCGCTGGCCACTGCGATCGCGATTCCAAAACGCGGAGAGAGTGAATTGGCAGAATTGCCCGTTGCGGTACCATCTTGAATGACTTCTGTCGAAGGATCGTCGCACGTATCAGAATCAGGCGGCAAAAGTTTAACCGACTTCAATGCATCTGACAGTCGCTGGAAGAGTTTCACTTCATCAACTCCTTGTTCGTAGCGATCACGCCTGATGCGTTTTACCATTGGCACCAGAACGTTGTCGAGAACCTCGAGGGCCGAACTTGTCTTCAATTCCCCATCAAGGAATTCAATCAACTTGTGGTTTTCTCCTGCCAGGAGACGTTGATAGCCTCGTATCCAGGGAGCGATCGGAACTTCATCACTCAGCAGTGCTGCCAGGAATTGAAAGCGGTTCACATATTGCCCCAGCACAACCGCACACACGGTGAGAGGTGTGGCGAGAAGCAATCCAATCGGTCCCCACAGCCAACCCCAAAAGACAGCGGCAAGAATGACGGCAACTGAAGAAACGCCGGTGCTGGTTCCATAAGCCCAGGGCTCAATAACGTTGTTCGAAACCAGCTCCATCACGATAATCAGTACCGCGACCGCAACAAAAATCTTGTATCCTGGGAACAGTACCGCGGCGACCAGCAACGTCAAGAAAGCGCCTACCACAGGCCCCGCATAAGGGATATATCGAAACAATCCCGCCACTACTCCGAGCAAAGCCACATACGGAAATGTTCCAGTCGGTGCCAGGAAGTACCCAATGGCCAGCAGCCCGAGAGTAAACACAAATCCATAGGTGACATTTAGGATCGTTTGCACAATCAGGTACTGACTAATTCGGTGCGAGGCTTCTCGAATTGCATCAGAGGTGACCACATAGTTTCCCCGCGATACCAACGAAGTGAATCGATCACGGATGTCGTCTCGATACAAGAGAGAGAACAATGCAAAGACAACGACAAGGCCCGAAGTTCCGACTGGTCCCAGAATCGTCAACAGTCCACCTGTCCAGTCACTCATGCGAATGGACGTTACGGGTGATTCTGTTACGTAAAGAGGCTTTTGGGGAGAAGCCCCGTCGTTCACTGCATCATTCCGACCTCCTCCAGCCAGCAAGCGTTCAAGGATAGAGGTTGGCGTTGCCGAATCACTCGGCTGTTGACTTTCATCCTGATGCTCGGACGCCTTGATTTGTTCAGAATCTGAGTCGGTCGCCGTATTTTCAGGTGGCAGGGCTTCCGCAGACAGGGAATTCAGCTCGCCAGTGAATCGACGTGCCGTCTGCTGAATTGCCTGGGCCTTTGCAATCAGTGACTCGCGATGTTTCGGAAGTTCTGCTGCCATGTCGGCAAACCCGTTCCACAACAGCGTCAGGAACAGGCCGAATGCACAAAAGAGCCCCGCCGCTGTCAATATCACCGCGTAAATATTTGGCAATCCAAGCCGCTGAAGTCGATTGACGAGAGGAGCCAGCAGAAATGCGAACAGTCCACCAAGCGCCAACGGCACCAGGATGTCTCTTGCCACGTAGAGTGTCGCTACAAAGATCACAACTCCCAGCGACTGTGAGAAGCCAGCGATTGTTCGAAGATCCTTTGAATGGGCCATTGTCGAACAAACATTTCCACTGCAGGGATGCAGCAAAGAGGCTCAGAGGATTATCGCAAATATCCGTGCAACAAACAGGCGTCTGCCACGAAGTGGGCGGCACGGCGACATTTGCCTTGCCGCTCGGTTAATGAGCCCGGATGCTTATTCGTCTTTCTTTTCGATTGCATCAGCAGCGGCTGCGCCCTTGTCTTCGATGCGATCCGCTTTCTTTTCACCGGCATCCTCAATGGCATCGGCTTTCTTTTCACCGGCGTCTTCAAGGTCGTCAGCTTTCTTCTCGCCAGCTTCGGTCTTCGCATTTCCAAAGACCGTCTTTCCGCCGTTATCGCGGACGGCATCAGCTGCGTCATTGTGAGCGTCACGAACGCGATCTGCCTGAGCTTGTGACCCATCGCGAACCATCTCCGCACTGTGCTGACTCGCGTCGCGCACTGCGTCCGCTTGTTTTTCATTGTACGTTTCCTCGCAGCCAGCAAGGGCGATCATCGCTGGCAGACATATCAACGCACTAAGCCGTTTGAAACTCGTCATCGTAAATTCTCCCCGGATTGAATGTCGAAAATAGTTTTGAATTGAAGCGTCAATTCCGTCAGACTGGCGTCAGCCCGGTTCGGTTCCTGCCGGAACGACGGCACAATCGTCGCCGAAAGCTACCACGGCTTAATTTTCCAGCCAATGATGATACCGATCCCGAGACACCACAACGCCGCGACATCTGGTTTCTGCCTCGCATATTGCCGCAGATAGTCAACCACATCTGCCGTCGGCTGTAGCTGGCTGTTCCGATTGCCAAGCTGTGCTGCCGGGCTGCATTCATCGGAACGTTGTGACGGTGTCGATTTTAGATTAGCCATTTCAGGATACTCCTTGAGAGTGTTATGAAAGTAAAATTGACCTGGGCACCCCTGGCAAACTGTTGCCAGGAAAGCTATTTCAAAACGATTGTTTCAGTCGCCGTTTCAACCACGCGATGTTGGATTGAAACTCGTTCACGCTACGATTCAAAACTTTGGAACGCCGCCTCAATGTCTGCCAACCAATCACCAGAAGTGTCATCGAAGGAACCACGCCGATCACCAGCGAGACAACGAGCAATGCGATCCACACAGGCACGTTCCAGATCGCCACGATCGCCCAGCCAATGGCGAACATCAGCACCGGAATGCTGGAGAAGCCCAGCAGCATTCCGAGTGCTATCATCAGCATGGCTGGCCCCGTCCCCGTTCGAATCATGTTGAAATCGTGAACGAAGAGCCTGCCCTGCAGTTCCGCCAAGTTTAAGAGATCGTGAAAAAGCGTTCCCAATCCACGCTCGGTGGAACTTGAGGTATCTGACGCGTTTGAACGCTGAAATGTGGTGCTCATTTGCGTTTCACCCACCATCCCAGCGCGACACCCAGTGCCAGTCCCATGCCGATCAATACTGCAGGACTATCCTTCGCCAGCGTTTCCAGTTTTACCTGACGAAGACGATCAGCAATTCTGCGGCCCATTGTCGCCGGGAACTCGGTATCGGGTTGGAGGTTTTGAGCGTATTGTTTAAAGTCTGAAATACGATTGATCATGACTTGTCCTTTCCATTCTTAATAGCATATTCCGGAGTTACGCGATTCGCCTTAGCGGAGGAATCAATGATCTCAGCTACTTGACCCGCCACGAAATTCATAACAGATCTCGTTAGACCAGCCACGATCAATCGCTTTGCAAATCCAGTGAAGCCTTCACCCCCCGCCTGGGGGCGGCTGACGGAACCAGCGGATCGATCAGCGCTCACGTTCTTACCCGGTTTCGATTCGGAAGTGATTCCAGCAGAAGCCAATCTTGTCCGACTCGGCACTATCGAAAATCCTGCAAGTGCTGCCAGGCTGACTGCGAGCCATGGAGTCTCCTGGACGTAGTATTTCCAATCGGTTAGCTGTCGAGCCTGCGTGGCGATCGATTCGATATTGCCCCGCAGTTCTCTCCGAACCTCCCGCATCTCGCTGCAAATCTGATCCGCGATAATGTCGTCATCGAGTGCCATCGATCTACCACTCCCCGTTTCAGCAGCGGGTCGCGACCCACCAATTCATCTGTCTGTTCACGAACGACAGGCTGGAAAGCCTGTCCTACTTCTAAGCACGATTTCGCAACAACAAGCCCAGAACCGCGCCGGCAATCAATCCTGCTCCAAAGAAAACCGCGACAGATTCCGCAGGATGTCGGCGCACCGTGTCTTGCGCTGAGTTCATGCCGTCACTTAGTGCTTCCCCGGCGTTTTCATATTTTTCCTGAGCCACGTTTGCGAAATCAGTGGCATAAGTTCGAACTGCTTCCGCTGCACGATCGATGGTCCCGGCCGTGTCGTTCATCGCGCTGTCAAAGAAGGATTGAATGGTCTCGCGAGTGTCGCCAGTCTTCTGCTGAATCATCCCTAACAGTTGGTTGACGTTGCCCTTAACGCGAGACAAATCATCGTCGGTCAACTGGCCCCACTTTTCCTGAATAACACCCTTCCAGCGGTTCCAATTGCCGTGAAGTTCTTGTTGAGTCACCATCGTTCTTCTCCGTTTAAATCCATGTCTACGTTGTCTCTGATCTCACAGCGAGATCGTTGCATTCGAACTATCGCATTTGCCGTGCCATTGACTCGGAAACCGCGTTTTATGCGGATTTATGCGGATTTATGCGGCTTCAGGGCGGTTGGAGCACTGCCGCGCGGGATGTGAAATGACGGGTCAGGTCGATCGCGAACCGGGTCGGCTCTCGAACAGCCAGGCGGGGGAAGGATCAGGATCCTGCTCAGGCGGCATATCCTGATTGTTGCTCTGGAACACCGTTGACTGGTGTATCCCAGAGACATTGGGCGACACCGGAGTAAATCAGGGTTTCTTCGACCCGCCGTACGCTTTGCCTTCAGTTGGAAGCGCGGTTGAAGCCGCTGGGTTTGCCAGCAAATCGACTGTACCGTTGTCAGGGGCTCTTGAGTTTCCTGCTTGCTGCTGCATTTTGTCTGCATCGCTTCTTAAGTTGTCTTCTGCTTCGTTCACAAGCGCTTCCGCAGGTTGTGATCTTTTTTCCATCGGAGGCTTTTCGTCGATGCGATGCTCAGTCCGGAGAATGCGAACAGGCACGTCCTGAGGGAAGACAATCTCACGCTGTTCATCTGGCATGGAGATGCCCTGTTCGTTAAGTCTTTGCAGAACGAGCCGCATCACGGATGATCTAACCTTGGCCCAACTGTGGTTTGATGTCCACCCACTTCAATCAGATCTCCGTAGCGAAACGGGTTGTTCATACTCAGCAGGATTCTGGCCAGAAAATTCTCGGCAATGTCTCGGAAGTCGATCCCGATGACGAGGCCAAACAGTCCCGTGCCGCCCAGCACAGTCATCGCAAGCCGTGTCAGGCCTGTCATTCGCAACACCAGAAACAATCCGAGCAACAACACCGGAACGACAAGCACCTACCTGGCAACTTCGCGCAGGAGGGGTGTTTGCACTCTCCTCAGATTTGTTGCATCGGCTGCATGTTGTCCTAAACGTGCCACGATCCAGGTGAGAACCAGCAGCACCAGACTGATCGCAGTGAGTGGCATTCCTCGAACGGCACCTTGAATCAATCCTCGAATGGTCTGCAGTGCGGGAGTCGCGTCGAACCAGGGAAGGTTTGAGACCGTGATGCGATTGACAACGGCAACGACGTCCTCTGTCTTGCCAGCAAGCTCTGAAGCCCAGGTGCGATACTTTTCGAGACTGGTTTCGCCCGTCAGGAAGACCACGCCACTTTCGACATGCACCTCTTCGTTCCGAAACCATTCCTTCGATGTCAGGATACTTCGCAGCCGCTCTTCAATCTTGTCATCGAAAACAACTTCTGAAACATTGACCGTTGCAGGTGCCTCGGGAATCGAGGCAGAGTCTGGAACCTGTGATGTCGCTTCCGGTTTCGATTTCTGGTCTTTTGATTCAGGAGTTTCCTGCGTCACTGACACACTCGCGACGCCGACTAGCATCGAACCGAACAGCAGTTTACTTCTCATCCGATTTTTCATTGGTTCCGTCTTCATCGCTGGCGACTTCCTGAAGACCATCGAGTGTGGCCTTGCCATATTTCACATGCACAAACTCAATCCAGCCGCGATCGATTTCCTTAGGCCACTCACCGCTTGCGAAGGTCTGCTTCAGCAACTCAGACTCCGCTGGAATCTCAAGTCGTATTCCTGCAGACTGCGAATCGCGAACAAACGCAGCCAAAGGTATGGCGACACGTTGATTGCCGTCGGAGACTCCGGCCAGATCTCTTAATGACAAATATGCAACTTTCCAATTCTGATCGGGTGTGAGCAACACGTCATCCACACGGGCGAATTTCTGACGGTTCGCATCGCGAACAACGCGGCCGTCCATTTCGTCAATGCTGACAAGATTGAGACGCATATCCTGCTCGCGCTCTGCCGGCCAATAGACTTTTGTGTCGAATCGTTGATAAAGCTCGGCAAGCTTGCCCGGAAAAATCAGGGACGGCTGCAGGATTTTCGCCTTTGATTGTCCATTTTGAACCTGTTGCTGATTCACAGTTACCTTCAGGCCGTCATCATTCCAGCTTTCAATGCACTTCGGCGGCAGAAAAAAAACGTTGTCAACTTTGGCGTTTTTCTTCGTATTTCTGACCGAAATAAACGCGAGTTCTCCGAATTCTGTATCGAGGGCAACATCCACCACGGTGCCCATCACTTCGCCGTCAGCATCGTGAATCTTCGCATTGATCATCTGAGAGGCTGACACCACATCTTTGAAACGCACTTCAACGCCCACAGACGCAGGTGGACTGGCTAAGGTGCCATCGGAAGCAAATGCCGCTGACAAAAGCATCAACATCGAGCACAAGAATCCGACTGGTTGAACAGAATTGCAACGAAATGTGAACATTGGAAACTCCAGTTAAATTGTGTCAGTGGGGGGACAACTGCAGTCTGAAGTTGTCGTGGGATTCGGCGGACTTCCATGCAACGCAACAAACGTACCGACGAAATCTATGCGTCAGTTGCGTCTGAAGCCGCATACAAATCTGCGTTCTGAACGCTCAACGACCAACTCGGACGATGAGCCTTCATCGGCGTCAACTGCCATGCCGGTCATAAGATAAGCGGGTGTTAAAAAATAAGTTGTCCGTTTGTATGATCCGTGATTCTTCACCCAAGGACAGGGAGATTGATCATGGCGGGTCACCAACAGAAAAGAATTCATCGGTGTCGATGTCAGGAATGCAGATCTCGCTGCAGTG
>JBBQSE010000222.1:0-12862 GCA_038214195.1 Planctomycetales bacterium | reverse complement strand
TGCAGCCCTGACTCAATCGCTGCCAGCCGTTTGAGGTCGCGATTTCCACGACCGAACATCTGCGAAATCCGTGTGTGTTTTTTCGACAATTTCACACCCAGATACGACGGCTCGGCACAAAAGACAACCACGCCAACGTTGGCGGCCTCAAGGCGAGCAAGATCAGGGCAGTACTGCACGAGACTGTAGAACGCTCGATGGGAAGTGGATGGATTTTCGACCAGTTGCAGTTCCTGCGATCGAGATGCGTCGGAGCACATCAAGTGTTTGCCAGCGGCTAACAATTCATCAGCCGTTCAGTGGCGGAGGCGCGATCCAGTTGCCCTTCAATCGACGCTGCCAACTGCGTGGCGAGCGCCATTTGGTCCTCTTTGGCAGTCGGATACCCTGTGATATTTGCATGATTCGGATTGCCGGGCAGGATTGGATCCGGAATCACATTCAATGTCTCGAATCTGCACTTATTTGCACGAATGTTGGCCAACCCGAACAGCGTCTTGCTCCGCTGCTTCGCCACGTCAGATCCAACCTGCCAAGTTTCTTCCAGCGTCGCTTCTCGATGCCGATTGACCGAAAGCTCCACCCATTTGTACGGCATAAACAACTTGTGCGAAACCTTCCCGTCCGGGCGTTTCTCATTGCTGTTCACGATGAAGCGGGCGAGCGATTCGTTGTCTGCCACATCGGGTATCTGCTCAGGATCGATCATCCCTGAAAGACTCGCGCGATATACTGCAGGATGGATTCCGGAACGCGGTCAATAAATCGAACGCTGCCGCGTGGTGACTCGCTTCCGATCAATGCCGCCCAGTGAAGTCGATCGGCTGGGCCGACGCTGACCGAGATCACTCGCCGAGGATTTCGGTACCACTCCAGATTGATGTGCCCGTCAGGTTCTGCAGAAACGGCTGGCTGAGGAAAGCCGAGTGGCAGGGATTCAACAAAACGAACGGCTGCATCTCTCACTTCGGATGTGATGGCAGTCTCATCGGCGGAGATTCGCCAACCATCCTCCGTCGCCTGCCATGCTTCCCAAACGGCATCCAGTGCCTGTTGTCGTGAGAGTGTCACCGCAAGATCGCAACGCCTTTCAATGCCGCGTTGCGTTTGTTCCAGAATCTTTGCCGCATCGCTGATGCCCGAAGTCACGATCGACATGAACTCACCCTGTCTATTTGAAACGCTGCTCAGCGTCTTTCATGTAACCAAAAAACACTTTGTTCTTAATGTGACGCATTTGATCCAGCGTAACATCAAGTTCATCCAATATGTTTGCCATCTTCTGACGTGAGCCGAAATCCGTCCCATTGAGTTTTCTGCCGCACCTCCATGCTGCCCGGTCATCCAGTGAGGCCAGCTTCAAACTGGACCTGATCGCTGATCTTATAGCTGTCGCAGTTCTCCTCCAGAATCCTGCGAAGTGCCCTTGGTTCAATGACCGTTCTGGGTGGCGCATTGAACTGAATCACGGCTTCCACGATTGGCGCATGTTGCAGCGTCGGAAACTGTTCATTCAGATCAATCTGAAATTTAGGCGGGCGTGTCATAAGAATTCACCATCGATTCACTGGCAAAGAGCAAGCATTCCTTGAATCAAATCTTTCGCAAGGTCTTCATCAATAATTGAAACGGCCGTTGTCATTTGAAGTCATGAGAGTATGTGGCTGTCGTTGAGATGCGGCATTTAAGAAACTCTTTAGGTCACGAGCTTCAATAACTGCACATCGTATCGGAAAACCAGCATTTGTTGGACGAAAGTGCCATGAGCCATGGCTTTAGCAGTCCCCAATGTGCGCTGTGGTCATCGATGTATTTGTTCCGTTCCGCCGTTTGCCCAGCCGAATGCAGCCTTTTTGGTTCGGCAATGTGCTCGGCGGATTTCGTGAGCCACTCATGCCAACGGGTCGGCGTCCATGCGGTCCATCCGGAAATATCTGTGTCTGTTGGCTTCTTGTTCACAAAATCAATCCATCTCATTCTGCGGCATCCTCCGCGAGAATCTCATCAATAATCTTGTCCGCGATCACGTCTTGATCTTTCTGCTCGGTTGGCGTCAGGATGTCTTTGTGAAACCGCGTATGAACCGCCATTCGCTTCACGAAGAGTTCCAGGTACGGATCTCGGAAATCACTCGCAAAGCCGAGATCAGCTAATTCATCGCTGAGATGAACCTTAAATCGCTCCTTCCCCAGGGTGTCGAAGACCGTGAAGAAAGAACCGCACAGTAAAGTTGCCATCTACGTCGGTATTGATCTTCGGGAAGACTTCGAGACTTTCCAGGCTCGTTCTCCACCTGACAAAGAGAGAATAGAAATCGGGTCCGCCTGCCCCTCGGCCTATGCGGACTGCGGCGGAGCTTATGATGCAGGTTGAACACATGGACAAATCGAAGCGACGACGACTGCCTCGCAACCGTAGGCCTGCATGTATGATGCAATATCGGATGCCTCAGACTTGGTAATTCTGAACGCTTGTCGATACGTATTAAACGCATCATCACATAGTTGGCGAATTGAAGTAATGCTCGGTGCGGAGCCATCGACATGCAAACGATTCGCTGAGTGGCAGGTTGTTTCACCAGAGGTTCACAGACAGATAAATGCCAGCGGAGCGGATTTCTGACTCCGTGAAAGCCACAAAATCAATCTGCTGAGAAAGCGATGCTCGCAGAGAGTTTAATCCCACGACAATTCGATACAGCTCCTCGTCATTTGCGGCCTTAAAAAGACTGAATGCCTTCACGCTGGGATTGAAGACCTCGGCGACTGCAGTTTCTATCCGCGAATCGCGATGATCGTCAGAGTGCCCCCAGTGGCTCCGTTTATCCCGTTTACGGAGATAAACCGGCAAGCTTACCGGGCTCGTTTTTGTGATAAGTGTCACTGGCACAGTCGGGATTCCAGCTACCGGTTCGTAACGAGTTCGGAAGCTAGATCCGCGATAAATGGCTCAGGGTGGCCCAGGAATGCCTTGATCTCCGCGTACGATTCGTCAGTGTCTATGTCGCTTAGAGCCTCAAGCACGGCCTCGATAATATGGCGATTATTGGCCGTCTTGCACATGCAAACAAATTTTACGCGTTCTCCGGCCGGGGTTTTCGACTGAGCGACGGCGCGCAGCAGAATGTACCAGTAATCGTCGTTTGGTTCATACGCTCGCGATGGATACAGGTGATTCCAGTTCCTGATATCGTTGATCAGATAATTGCGAGCGTACCGGAGAATCTGACTGCCCAGAGGGCTCAGGATGTCGATCGCCGCATCCAGTCGTCCAGGCACTTTCATCTCGACGCACGCAGAGATCAAGTCGTTGATCAGCTGGTCTGCTTTAGGGCTAAAGCAAAGGTACGCTTTCAGGACATCCCGCAACTTCGACCGTTCAATTCCTTTGGCGCTGATGTGTCGCCGCAGAATTGAAAGAAACCGAGATCGCTCAATCATCAGGTCGTCGGCAAACACATCATCGGATCCGCATGATGACCAGGAGATGTCGTTAAGTATCACTGTGCTCATTGCTCTGCCCCGACCAAAAAACGTTGTATCAGATTTATTGCGTATCCCTTATCAGCAGTGAAACGAGAGACGGCCTCCATTGCTGAATGTATCGACTCCGTTTGTCTGTGGCGATTGACGGAGAATGACGCTCCCTGTTCTCCGCAAATGAGCATGAATGTGCCCAAGAGGTGAGTGAGGGCATTCGGCGACATGGTGGCTAATGACCAAGGGCGAGCATGCCTTGAATCAAATCTTCCGCGAGGTCTTCGTCAACGCAGTTGTCGCATCGTCCTACAGCAGGATTGACGCCAATTTCTGCCAGGATTTTCTTTGGAACCTCTGTCACGGTCGGGAGCACCAGTTTCACTTTCACCTGATAGGGAAACTTTCCGCTCCACATCTTCGGGACAAGGTTCTTGCCGCCATCCGAAGTTGCCTGCCAGAGTCCCAGGAGTCCGCCGATCTCGTAGTGATGCAGCAGACAGTAGTCTCCTGCTTTGATCTGCATGGGCTACGGCTTGTTGGAACCAAACACGTTCTTTTCCACGCAGTCGAGGTACGTTGAGCTGCTGCATTCAAAGATGACGGCGTTGTTTGACATGGTCTTCCTGGTTGTTTGTTAGTGGATCGATTGCTCGCCCCGGTGATGGATTCGACAAGTGGCCGTGCATCTGAATCGAAGCGGAAAATGTATTTCATCGACAAATGAAGTGCGTGCAATCTAAAGGTGGATGTGACCGCGATTCATCCTGAAAGAATGCCAGAAATTAGCCGGTGGTCGCCGACGGACGCACCACCGGGCAATGAAACAAGGAGACGCGCATCCTGAAGGGATGCCAGATGCAACAAATCTGGCACCCTTGTCAGGGTGCGAGCCCAATCCTATGCACCGACCGGTGGTGGCGCCTTGAGCCGAAACGCCAAGCCTTCGTCTCATCAGCAATGGCTCCGCCACGGGATCGGCCTCAATTGGTCGATCCATCCTCGTAAGGCCCACCAAGCGCAGCGTCGTTCCGACAATTTGAACTTTATTGCGCCCGCCGCAGTGACACTCGTATTAATGACGCTCAAGCAATGGTCGAATATGCTTTTCGAATTGCTCAGCCTGTTGCAAATTCTGCGGTTGGGCCAACGAAGGCGAACCTGCGGCATCGGCCAATAGGCGTATGCCGATACGACGCCGGAGAGCACCATAGGGAGTATTGAATCGTGACTCCCATAGAAACAATCTCTATTCCAGTTCAGACGTCGTCGTCGGAGTCGTCCTGCACTAATTCGTCGATTGTCTCTGATTCAGACAGAGCTTCCTCCTCAACATCATGCTGGTCCGAGAACAAATCGCGCCCCGGTTTTGGAGGCGGACCGAGGGATTTTCTCATCCAGTCGGGACAATCAAGAGCCCCGGCGGCGCGAAGCTGCTGGACGGTGATCAGGTGAGAGAGAGATTGTGGGTCCGTCACAAATAGCCTCCAGTAGTTTTGCCTGTTCTGGCTCAAGCTCAACAAGCATCGCCAGCACGTTCAGTACATTAAGTAATTCGGTCGTATATTCAGACAGCCAGTGATCTGGTTGGATCTCCCCCAGCTTTGATGGTGAGCGACGATCTCCAATAATTGGACGTTCGCGATTCTTCTTTCGGTAGCTAAACCACGAATTCAAGACTCGCTTGCCGGAGACCTCGTAGTTCCAGACTTCCGGTTGCACGTTCTCGATGAACCCAGTCCCGACGAGTAACCGCTGCTTGTTTATATCGTATCCAATTTCGTCCGGCATTGACTCGGGATCATCAGGAATTTTTCCTGCCTTCGGGATCTTTGGCTGTCGTTCTTTGGGAAGTCTGGGTGGACCCTTCGGCCGATCCGCTTTTGGATCCACGAAGCGTTCCCCGAATGTATGCAGCCAGATCACTCGCCGCCCCAAATTAGCGGCCTTGAAGAACAATTGTGCCTGACCAGTCAGTGGGATGCGAAGGCCTGGTTGCGCAAGGTCTTTTTGAAAGCGATTGGTATATCCCGGATGGGCGGCGACTGCCGCGACGTAGGCGAAAACATCTTCCGCTGTAACGTTTTTCTTCAATGTGGTCGAGAGAAATTCAAGGAGCTTTGGGGGCAGGTTTGGGTCCGTCGCATCTTTGGCACGCCAAAGCGGAAACACTCGACCTCCCCGACCATTAAAATGATCGAGATCAGGAACTGCGGCAGCAAACGTGACAGCTGGCCCACTTTCAGGTGCTGTTCGACTCAGTCCAGTTAGATATATCTGTTTGTCCGAGTAAGATCGCCAGAGTTCTGCGTTAGGCTGAGTGATTACCCGAGTATCTGGAATGATCCACTGCCGATTGAACGAACGAAACGAGTAGCGAACGGGAGGCAAACACGCGCCTTTCTCCGAAATGATTGGGGTCACGTTTGGAGGGTAGCCAGTAAGTGCAGTTCGAACGATCGATCGAATATGGCGATCGGCCGGCTTTCCGTCTCGTAATGTGGCATGAAAAAGTTCTTCTTTTCGGTCCGCGGGCGCGTCAATCAGTACCTGCCAACGGTCCAGCAAAGACACTGAATCGGGGGCGACAACCCAAACGCGTTTAGGCTGCACCCCTGACCCATTGTACGCGAACAGTTCATCCAGCGCCGGATAATTGGACCATGTGTCCCTTGCCGCAGGCAGAAAGGGAGATCGCCAGTCTGCTGAACAGGTTTGCCAAGATTTCGAACTCAGCTTCAATTTGTCAAGAGCCTTGAACTTCTCTCCGCGGTCGGCTTTCGGTAAGGAAACATATTTGACCTTCGCGGGATCAGTCTCTTTCTTTTCCTTCGTGCGAGCGGCCATCACAATGCAGACGGGTTGTGAAACGCCCGAAAAAATTCGTGTGGCGACTCCCGGCTGGTGACCCTCCGGCGTACAGTCAATCACCCAAACATGGTCGGCCTTGCGACGCAGATAGTCTCGCATTCCCTGAAAGCCCGGGCCGTTCAGAAATCCAGCGACCGTAATGAAGCAGATGACTCCAGTATCGTGCTGCGGATCGTGGTCGAACACTTTCCACGTGGCCCATCGCCAGAAATACACATACAGGTTTCGCAGGTGCTTGGTATGAGCACCTACTCCCCAGCCGACTGGAGGAATCCATGCATCAAGTTTTGAGACACCGCCTGCATCCACTTTTTCAATCCAGCCACCGCGTCCGAGTGCCTTTTCTTTGTAGGGCGGATTGCCAATCACGACAGTGATCGGTTCCTTCTTCTTGATTTCGTTTGCTTGCTTCCGAGACTCTGAAATCTTGCCATACATTGACCCGAGTGTTTCCACCTCCGCGAAAGGGTCTGCAAGTGTGTTCGTGACAAACATTCTGGGAGTCTGCCGTGGGGCTTTACCAATCAACTCAATCAGCTCGGCAAAAATTCGCAGTTGGGCCACAGCGAATGGACCAAGCTGCATTTCGAAAGCGATCAATCGTCCAACAGCAGACTCAATCGCCTGCGGCACTGCCCCTTCGCCTTCGTCCGCTTCAACGGCGGCTGCGATATGCCGGAGGACTCCGAGAATGAATGTCCCGGTTCCCACGGCAGGGTCAGCAATGGTCACATCTTTGGATGCCAACCCTGCGCTCTGATGAAAATGCTTCCGCAAAGCGTCATCTACGAGTCGAATCATCGGAGCAACGACTTCCGGTGGCGTGTAATAAGACCCAGTCAGCTTCCTCAGCTTGTTGTCATACACGGCAAGGAAGTCTTCGTAGAAATACAGCCACGCATCGGGCCTGCCTTTACTGATCACATCCCAGTTTACCGCATCAAGAACTCGCACAAGCGCTCGCAGCGACGTTTTGAGTGCCGATTGGTTATCGACGTCATCTGTGAGAAGTCGAAGAGCTGAACCAATCAAAGAATTTGTCTTGCCCAGTTCTTTCGCAACTTTATCCAGCCCATCTGACAGCTTGATCTTGTTGGATCGAGCCATGAGGAGACCGAACGTCACTGCCTGTGCATAGCCATCCGCGAACTGCTTGTCATCAGCTTCTGGAAATAGGAGCTTTCGCCAATCGGCGGCCAAGGCTGTCAACGCCGGGCTTTGCTCACTGAGCTGTTCTTCCACTTCGTCTCGCAGAAGACGACAGAGTTGGGCCGAGACTTTAGCAAGTTCAGAGGCAGACCTCGGCGGAATGGGTTCCCAACGAAGGAAGTTGTCGAATCGCTGAAGCAGGTCTACTGGTGCGGCGAGCGTGTTGCCGGACGTCTCAACGTCGCCGTCCAGTTGAACAATGGATCCGACCAGTTCACCGTTTTGCCAAAGGCTGAATGAATTTCCATCAGTGTAAAGCAGATTTGGCAGTGACCGCAGTTTCTCCCACTGTGTCTTGTCATGACCTCGAAACTTGCGAGGATCGGCACCCTTGCCCGGAGCTTTGACCTCAACATAACCAACCAGCACTTTGTTCAGCGTGATCGCGTAGTCCGGGCGAGTCTTGAGGCTTGCAAGTGCAGATTCTCCAACGGCTGAAAATGCGTCGGCCTTGAATCCGCATCGGAGCGATAAGTCTTTAAAGAGCCGCTCCAGTGGTGCGCGAAGCTGATCCTCCGGTTCGCCCGTAGCGGCTGGATTCGAAAGCTTCGACTTCGCGGCAGCGCCAAATCGGGACACAATCGTCTTCAGGTCGTCCATATGTCACAAACACTCGGATGCGGCTGTTGCTGAGGTGCATTTTTTATTGTCTCAAAGGATAAAATGGTAACGTCCTGACGTCTCGCAGGTAAAGCGGACTCAGAACTTCCTGCAGAAATGCAGCCAGCGTGAACCACCATTCAGAGTTGCGATCAGAAGAGACTCGCCAGAGCTCTCCACCCTAACCACGAAAAATGGCAACGGCGACACTGGAGCCTCCGTGGACACACAGCTTCCAGGAACAAAGGAAGTCAAAACAAAAACACTGGGTACTGTGAGCTCACAACGACAGGTGAAATTGGTGTGTCCCAAGCTTCATTCGTCCCAGTCGAGGTTTTTCAGCGACCGGTACGTGTACCCTCAACCGCGTCAAATGCAGGATTGCAGGAATCTTGACGCGTGAGTCTTCGTTAAATCTCATGGCTCGCCTGGTTCCGCAAGTCGCAGCTCAGGAATCCGAGACGACATAATGATGCCGGGGGAAAGGTGTAGTTCTCTTGCAGGGGAGTGGAGGATGGCCAGGCAACCCGCCGCCGTCAAGTGACTGTGATCTGGCTCGGCGAGACGGCTTTGCTGTTGTGATGCCCGAGCGGCGTTCCTGCGTTCTTTGGTGGAGCCTACGTTGCCTCAGTTTTAGACTGGTCAATGCCTGCTGCATTCCGTGGCCGACGAGGAAGACATTTCGTTTTGCTTCCAGCGTTGCCAATGCAATGTTGGGCTTTGCATACAAAACGTAATCTGACCGCTTTGGTCCGCCCTGAGCTTCCGGGTCTTTCACTCGCTGGGCCACTTTCCCCCAAACAACGACTCGCCCCGGCGTCAGTTTGACCTCTTCACGAAACTGCTCCTGCTTCCATCCCGCTTGCAGAATTGCCGGTGTGATGAGCTTGGTGCAGATGTCGCGTTCGCTGAGGTCTCGTTTTTCCACGAAGTGACTCGAAGAGTGCTTACACACGGAGTAGGTGCTGACGAGTCCTCAGTGTAATCTCCTGTCAAACCGTTTCGCAGTCTACAGCCGACAGATTCGTCATTCTTCGCGGAGGTGCTTCGGTACGTGTACGGATTTCCGGGTTCACCGCAATTCTGTAGGATCGGCAGGATCTTCTTTGCGGTCTTAAAGCTGACGACGCACTTGAATGTCGGAATGGCGTTTTTGCAGTAGGACGCATTGAGTTCCGGGATTTCGTGCCGAGCCATGCCTTGCTTCTCAAGGGCGGCGCAGGTCAGCTGCCTGCCGATGTCGTCGGTCATTTCAATGATAAGTCCAACCGGATCTGCGAGACCGGACTACGGCTGCAGATCATTTGAAAACGGACGACCGCTGGTTCCGGGATCACTGGGCAGCGGAACTTCGCCATCGCTTTTAAAGAACCGACCGTCATTCGACTCCGCTGGCTTCTGGAAGCTGTCTGCGGGCGGAGCACTAAACGTCGATCCCGGGGAATAAGGCGGCGCATTGGACTGCGGAATGACCATCGTGCCCGAGGGAGCAAAATTGTTCTGCGGACCATACATCTGCTGGCCATACGGCCCTTGCTGGTACATGGGCGGATAGCAGCCAATCAGGCTCAACATGGACAATGACGCGACGAATCGCAAGGGGAAACGGGACATCCTGTCAGCTTCCTGCAACGTAGGCTCAAAACATGCCCTGACTTGGCAAAGTCAGGTTCTGCAGGGAGACGTTGGCAGCCCAATCGCTCCGGAACCGCATTGCAGTCCGGTAGCAATCATGGGCAAAACCAGCAATCCGTGCGGTTCCATCGCATGAACCTGCAGAATCTGCCGGAGGTTTAGCGGATTTCCGAAATCGTGTCCAGATGGAGTTGCGAACTAAAAACAAGCAAACAAGCCCGGATCAGCCTCGAATCAAACACGGACATCGGGAATAAGGCGAGCGGCAGAAATCCATCCACCATCTGTAGCCGCTGTAGGGCGGGCACATCTGCCCGTCGTTGTCCGTGACGGGCAGAAGTGCCCGTCCTACAGTAATTTTGTTTCCGCCGCGCGCCTAATAGTCGATACCAAAATTGCGGTCTATCGAACGAGCCTTCTCAGACATGATGTACTTTCCCCACCACGGATCCGGATCCTGCTCGCGAGCATAGTCGGCCCGGCCTTCATCGCCCACGAAATCCCATTGGCCATTATCCTTATCAGAATCGTCGTCGGCATCGACCGGTTTGGGCGTCATGGACCGCGTCATCCTTCGCATTGCGACCCGAGGAGATTCCACCAGCGAACATCCGACCAATTGCAGTCCCAACAGACACCCGGTCAACAGGATCAGTCGCGGTTGAATCATGGGAAATTCCGGCACAATGTGTGAGTGTTGGCGCTGACGCGAAGTGTAATCATCGTCACACTTTGCCACGGTTTTGTGATTTGATGAGCAACGACAACGATCCGGGAACGCTGTCGCCGCAAGAGTGTAGCCCCCATCTGAACTGCGCCGAGAGGAATTCATGCTTCCACTGGACATCCTTGTCGTAGCGCCCCATCCCGATGACGCGGAAATCAGCGTAGGTGGCACGATCGCGGTTTCTCTTCAGCAGAATCTGCGCGTGGGCGTGGTGGAATTGACGTCTGGTGAGCCAACTCCACACGGCTCGATCGAAACGCGCCTTCGCGAAACTCAAAAATCCACGGAGATCCTGGGACTGACTTGGCGCAGCAATTTGGGTCTTCCCAATCGTAGCCTGCAGCCCACACTCGAGGCCAGAAGGGCTTTAGCCGAAGTCTTCCGAACCGTCCGACCTCAGATTCTGCTGGTCCCCTATTGGCAGGATGCCCATCCAGACCATGTCGCCGCCAGCAGCCTGTGCGATGATGCCAGGTTCTGGTCGAAACTTAGCCGCTCAGATATGGCGGGAGATCCCTGGTGGCCGCCGTTGTTGCTGCACTACTTCAGCATCCACCTGCGAATTCATCCCGCGGCATCATTCGTGGTTGATATCTCGTCGCAGATTGAAACAAAGATGGCGGCCGTTAGTGCCTTTGAAAGCCAGCTGATCACTGGACGCAGTCAGAACCATCCGACCGCAATTGATGACATTCGCGACCGCGCTCGATACTGGGGCTGGTCGATCGGGCGCGCGTACGGTGAACCATTCATCAATCGTGAATCCACTGGCGTTGCCTCGCTGTCGTCGCTGCTGAGGTAATCGACCGCTATCGCAGGCGAGGCGGGCGGCGCGGACGATGCTTCGCTTCATTGCTGATGGTCTCGACGTCATCAATGACTTCAATGTCATCAATCAGGTCGACCTCGTGGATCACATCCACGTCTTCGATGATGTCCACATCTTCGATCACTTCCGCGTCTTCGATGACGTCCACATCATGGATCACCTCCGCAGCGTCCATGACTTCCACATCATGGATCACCTCCGCAGCGTCGATGACTTCCAGGTCGTCAACGACGTACACATCATCGATCACTTCAATCGCATCAACAAACTCAATATTTTCCACAATCTGAGCATCCAGAAGATCGTCGCTGATCACCTCAACATCCAGCACTTCCACCGGTTCCTGGATCGGCACAGGCGAGCCTGTCCCGCGACCGCCGGAGCGCAGGGCAACTCGCGGTGGGGGCTGCACATTCGCATGGAACTGATACGCGACATCTCCAATGGCAATGGTGTCGCCCTGAGTCAGTTTCGCCTCTCTCTTTACCCGCTCACCGTTCAGCCACACCCCGTTCATGCTGCCAAGATCGCGAACATAATGGTCCGCATCCACCTGAACCAGAATGCAGTGCATCCGGGAAATCTTGGAGCTAAAATCAATAACCACATCACACTCTGCGCCACGCCCGACAAGCACGACGGCGCGGTCGATCACAATTTGGGATCCTTTTCCAGTTGGATGCAGAACAGCAACCATTGAGCAATTTCCGGAATGAGCTCCCGGCTCCCATGAATTAAAAACGGAGGACTCGACCGCAACATCCCGCATCGAGGGGCATGTCGCGATGTCCCGAATTCTAAAGGTCTTTTCAGATTCTGGCGCGGACAAACCAACCCTGCCACTGTATTTGCCGTGCTTCACTGGAAAAATCAGAGAATGACGGCCTTGTGGCGGAAAGATCGTTTCCGAGGTATGGATATACTGTCGGGGACCGGCAGGGGCGGCTCCGGTCGGACGCATTATTTGACGGACCAGAACGACTTGCAGGAATGGAACCGCCGACAACAGTCAGTGGAAAGTTGGAAATGAATCTCTTTGATGCAGCGGAACAACAGAATCGTGATAGCGCCAAGCCGCTGGCGGCGCGAATGCGGCCGGCGATTCTCTCGGAATTTGCCGGGCAGAAGCATATTCTGGCGGAAGGAAAACTGCTCCGACGAATGCTGGATGCGGACCGCATCGGATCCATGATCTTCTACGGTCCGCCCGGCACCGGAAAAACGACGCTCGCGGAACTCATCGCCAGACAAACGCAGCGACATTTCGCCAGGCTCAACGCAACCACATCAGGCGTACGGGAAGTCCGCGAAGTGCTGCTCGCCGCAGCCGACCGACTGGCCGCCGACGGAACGCAGACGGTCGTCTTTATTGACGAACTTCATCGCTTCAGTCGAAGTCAGCAGGACATCCTCCTGCCGGATGTGGAAAGCGGCACGATTTCTCTCATTGGTGCCACGACGGCAAATCCGTTCTTCTCGCTGGTCGCGCCTCTCATCAGCCGCAGCCAGGTCTTC
>JBBQSE010000221.1:0-12921 GCA_038214195.1 Planctomycetales bacterium | reverse complement strand
CATTCGCCGAGTATCATTGAACTGGAAGCACAGTATTTCAATGTCCTATGCGCCGGAGCGCCGAT
Source organism: Planctomycetales bacterium (assembly GCA_038214195.1). Classification (GTDB taxonomy): domain Bacteria; phylum Planctomycetota; class Planctomycetia; order Planctomycetales; family Planctomycetaceae; genus SXXK01. Next base: position 12,856 of record JBBQSE010000221.1, on the reverse strand, counting down.
CCATCTGGTCGGAACCGCGTTGAGCTGTTTTTTCAGTGGCCGACGGCGTACGCAGGTTGTCATGTTCAACAGCATGGCCGCTGTTCTTGTGAACGGAGGCGTGTCCTATTTGCTGGTGTATGGAGTTGGTCCGATTCCGGCATTGGGGATACGCGGTGCGGCGATTGGAACGCTGGCGGCGCGATGCTTTGAACTGGGGATTTACGTGGTGTGGATTTTGCGTGAGTCGCGGCGCGATAACCTGCGGATCTGGTCGGAATGTCATGTCGATCGCGGCTTGCTGCGTCAGTTCCTCCGCTATGGCGTCCCCAGCGGCCTGCATTATTTTGTTGATATCTCCGGTTTCACGATGTTCCTTCTGATCGTCGGCAACCTGAGTAACCAGGCGCTGGCGGCAACGAATATTGCCTTCAGCATCAATGGCCTGATCTTTGTTCCTTTGCTGGGATTTGGAACGGCGATTCAGACCGTCGTGGGACATCACATCGGGGCAGGGCGTGCCGATGAAGCTCGACGGACAACATGGAACGCGGCGAAAATGGGAGTCCTGTGGACCGGATTCACCGGTTTGGTGTTGGTCCTGTTTCCTGAATGGCTGCTGCGACCTTTTTTCCTGCTGGCAGATCCAACTGCCGAAGGTGTTGCCGATATCTCGTCGCTCGTCCAAACGGCGGCCTATTTGCTGAATTTCGTCGCCGCATATTCGATCTTCGACGCGTTGGCGGTTGTCTTTTCATCCGCATTGCGGGGGGCGGGAGATACCGTCTTTCCGCTGCTGATCACACTGTTTTCGAGCTGGCTGATCATGGTGGTGCCCGCGCTGATCATCATACGATCCGAGCATGCGTCAGTCCTGGCCCTGTGGCTCACCTGCACGGCGCATATTTCCTTCAGCGGAATATGTATGTTGATTCGCTATCTGTCAGGGCGATGGGAGAAGATTCACCTGACGGAGTCGGTTTAGACTTCACGTGGTCAGAGATGATGGTGTGGATTTTCTTGCGATTGTCCCCTCTCCCCCCGCAATTGATTTTCCAACTTGACACGTTTTCCGCAGGGGAGAGGGCTAGGGTGAGGGGGGAAAATCAACTGTATTCTGGTTCAGAATATTCACTCCAGGTCAGCCCCCTCATCCGGCCTGTCGGCCACCTTCTCCCCCTTGCCAGGGGGAGAAGGGACATGGAAAACGTTGCGTTTGAAAGTACCTCAGTCTGGACCGCGTGTAGTTTAGCGTCTCTGTCACTCCTGCTCTGAGCACTTGGGAGGCTGTGGCGAGACCGAGCGGAGTAAAGCAAGCCCCGGGGTTTCGAGCTGCGCTCTCCAACCCCGGCCACCCATCTTTCATGAAGGACAGAGCGCCAGACAACATAAAAGAGAAGCCCGGCTTTTCGAAAAAGCCGGGCTTCGGACGGTTGCTGCGAGAGCGTCGTTCCAGGTTGCAGTACTACAGAACCTTTGTGACGCCGGGCGTTGGGATCTGATAAGTCATGTCGTCATTGGGAACGACTGGCGGAGTGTCTGAGAAGCTGTGGAATTTCTCGACCGGAGACACACTGATGTTCGACGCCAGCGCATCGGCCCATTTGATCCGCTGACCGGAATAAGTCGCCATCCGCCCGAGCACTGAGGTCATGGAACTGTACGCGCCGTATTCGGCTTCGTTTGGAATGTCTCCGCGACGAAGAGCGGCGAAGAGGTCATGATGTTCCTGCTGATGTCCATCATGCAGATTCCTGCGTTTCTTGTCCGCATCGACTCGGGGATACTCCCATTTCACGTTGCCCTTCGCATCAAAAATTTTACCGTTACCGATATCGCAGGATCCTTCGGATCCGTGAGCAAACTCATTGACCTCAGACCAGCAATTGGGCATATGACGGCACTGACTGAGCAGTACAGAACTTTCGCCATCGTTTTCATATGTGAATTCGACAAAGTGATGGTCATAGATTTCTCCATACTCTTTGCCCGTGCGAACCTGACGTCCGCCCTGTCCCTGAGCTGCCGTCGGAGGGCCACCCATGAGCCAGTTGATCACATCCAGGTTATGAATGTGCTGTTCGGTGATGTGGTCGCCGCAAAGCCAGTTGAAGTAATACCAGTTGCGCATCTGGTAATCCATTTCGGACTGCCCATCCTTGCGGGGACGAACCCAGACGCCGTCGCCATTCCAATACGCTCGCGTGGCGACAATGCGGCCAATCTCGCCGTCCTGAAGGCGTTTGATCGTCTCAATGTAGATGGGCTCGTGATGCCGCTGGAGCCCCACCTGGACGGCGAGGTTTTTCGTCTTTGCAAGTTCATTCACATCGATGACTTTGCGGACGCCAATCGCGTCCACGGCAACCGGTTTCTCCATGAAGATGTGTTTGCCTGCATTGACCGCCGCTTCAAAATGCAACGGACGAAATCCAGGGGGCGTCGCCAGAATCACAAGATCCAGGTCCTGCTCCATGACTTTCTGATAAGCATCGAATCCGGTGAACTGACGCTCCTTCGGCACATCGACTTTTGCACCATGCTGTCTTGTTAGCCCCTGCAGAGCACTTTGCAGGTTGTCTTCGAAGGCATCGGCCATCGCGACAAGTTTTGTGGGTCCTTCAGTATTCATCGCCTGCTCGGCCGCACCACGACCGCGACCACCACAGCCTACAAGCCCAATGCGAATTGTCTCGTCGCTGCTCGCGTGAGCCGCTCGCACGGGATTGAGTCCCGCCAAAAGCGAAGCACCGGCAGTTGCGGCTGCAGATGTCTTGAGAAATCCTCGGCGTGAGGAATCGGAATTTTGAGTCGTCATAAAAATGGCTCCGAGTCAGGAATGGAAAGCCGCCCCCGCAAACATTTGGCGATGAGAAAGAGTCGTCGCGTGGTTGCCTTGCGGGCGCGGCTTGGGTGGATCTTGAACGCCTCTTGCGACCAACGATCGTCGAGAGGCACTCGCCAGGTTCAGATGCTACGTTGTTGGAGCGCGATTCGCAAACGAATGGCAACTTAAGCTGGAGACAACTCGATCGACTTATTCAGCGTCACGGCTTTTCAGCGTCTGAGCAGACACAAACCATCTGCTGGCATCCGGGGCAGCCTTGTCCGTATTTAAGGCGAACTGCTTCGCTCAGATTGATGCCCGCAACGTTGGCGATGGTGGCCAGCCAGGCAAGCACGTCGGCAAACTCTTTGGCGATCTCTTCTTTTGGCGATTCCCGCAGTGCCGCCGCCAGTTCTCCGATTTCTTCCATCAGCCACATGAACGTGCCTTCGACGCCGCGCGCCTGATCTTTGCGCGAATACATGCGGTCAATCAATTGCTGAAGTTCATCGAGAGTCATTGGTGTTACGATCAGTTGGAAGCCTGCTCCACGCCAGGCGCACTCAATGTTTTCGGATCGACGGTGTCCACGACGATGATTTCAACAGTATACGCACCATTTGCGCCACCGCCGCCACCGGCACCTCCTCCAAATCCTCCTCCGCCACCAGCACCGCCTCCAAAACCGCCACCAGCACCGGGAGGTCCAGCGCCGTCGAACCCGGACTGTCCGTTGTTCGATGCCTGTTGAACAATGACATCCATCGACCGTCGGTGTCCATTGGGAAAGGTTTTGACACCATCGATCCACAGGACACCCTTTGCCTGATCGGGACGCTGAAAGCCACTTGTGCGAGCTTCATAGTGATCAGTGAGATCTTCGGTGTCACGCGGCTTTTGCGGCGTGAAGGTTGTGCGGGTGTAGTAAACCTGAGTGGCCGCCGGAACAGGACTTGTCGGTGCTACCGCCGTCTCTGCGGGAAACTGCATCATCACGGAGACTTGAGCCACCGCGTTCTTATGGAGCTTTACGGGCAGCACACCATTGTAGGGCTTGAGGCTTCCGGACGTTCGCCGTAACTCATCACGCAACGCGAGCACCAGAGTTTCAGTCGATGAAGTCCATGAGTCCATCGTGCCCGCCGTTTCTTTGGTTGGCCTTGCCCTGGGCAATGTCTTGAGGACGACCAACATGCCCGGATCACTCGCATCGCTAAATATCCCCGTCGCATTGAGTTCGGTTGAGCCAGCCGAATGAAGTCGCGTAAACGTTTCGCAGATCGCGTGACGAATTTCAGTGCCTGGGATTGTGGATGCCAGCAACAGCATGTCGGCAGCGGTCGTCAAATCAGTCGCTTTCTCAAGTTGATTGACGATCGCCATCGTGGCTTTTGAACTCCAGAGAAACTCCGCTCCCTTGGCAATCACGTCCGGTTGCAGCGATACCTGCGGCAACGAAGGTTGTGTCGTCGCCGTCGCAGTTCCACCTGGGCCAGCCATGCCGGGATATCCTCCGGCACCAGGCGGTCCGTTCATACCATTATAATTAGTCATTTGCGGCTGCCCGGATTCAGCGGCACCGGGATATCCTCCCGATGTATTCACACCGGCTGCTGCCGGGGGGAGATTTGGCACTGCAAATCCTGTCAGCTGGTCCGTTTGAGATGCCGAAATCGCTGCCAGCATTCTCAGGCAGGCTGAACGACTTTCGGTTGGCAGAGGTGTCGATCCGTTGAGAAACGTCAAGAGAATCGGCTGGATGACCGCCGAATTGGAATCCATATGACGGACCAGACGCTCCACCACAATTTCGCAGTTGCTGACGTCATCCAAACGAGTCTTCAGAGTGCCGGAGACGATTCCAAATACCGCCTGCCAGGCATCCTGTGAATTGTTCGCAATCAGGCCGTCAACAACGCGCTCGACGAGTGCTCTTTCCTGTAACCCACCTGCAATGGCCGCGCCCTGTGCGCCTGGCATTGCGCCCGAATAACCTCCTCCGGGGTATCCGCCAGCTGGATAATTTCCAGTGGCCGTGCTGTCCATCGGCGGAGTGTATCCTGGCGGTTCGGTGGTCTGAGCTGCATTGCCTGGCGTTGCGCCATTTGGAATCGCACCGCCTGGCATTGAGCCTGCTGACGACTGTCCAGCGGTGCCTTGAATGCGCCCGGGCACTTGTCCCGCGATTGCCCCAACACCTGCGCCTTGCGGCGCATAACTGACAGCAGCTTCAAGAATCATCGCGGAAACAGAATCCACGGCATCGCGAGAATGATCCACATTCTGAACAACCGCGACGAGTTCGATAGTGTCATGATTGCCGACAGAACGATCGAGAGAACTCTGCGGAGCAATGCCCGGTGCCCCGACCGGTGTTGTACCGGGCGCGGGTCCTGAACCGCCAGGCAGTGGGCTTCCCGGAGCCTGCGATCCACCAGTCGAACCAGTTCCACCAGACCCGGACGACGAACCGGGCGCACTGCCAGGAAGTACCATCGACGCGGACGATTCTGCCCCTGGGACTGTTCCACCGGAATAGGTACCTGAGTAACCCCCGCCGCCTGGATAGCCGCCGCCCGGATAACCGCCTCCAGTTCCTGCCGCGCCGTTCAGGTCGACAGCGAGGGGTTCCACTCTCAACAACGTGGTCAGTAAGATCGCAACATTCGAGTCGCCTGGAGCCGCCTTCACTTTAAAGTCGATCGCTTCAAGAACTTTTTCATCGCCTTCTTGCACCGCCGCGACAAAATCCGCGTCGGTCCATGCATCGAAACTTGCTGGTCGAGCCGGTTTTGCAACGGCCTGAGCACCTGGTTGCCCGTTCGCCCCTGGATAGCCAGCAGCGGCGGGGTTCGCGCCGGAATAATTACCCGCTGAATTTCCCTGCGGCCCGCCTGTCATTACTGGCATACTTGATCCGCCTGGCATGCTGGTGGAACCGCCAGGCATGCTGGTTGATCCACCAGGCATGCTGCCCGAACCGCCTGGCATGCTGCCCGATCCGCCCGGCATACTGCCAGAGCCACCAGGCATGGCAGGGCTGGCAGACATCGCAGGCGTTGAAGCGTTTGCGGTGCCGCTGTCAGAACTTGTGGCGGGTGTTGATGAATCTGTCGTGGGTTCATTAGAACCGCCGCAACCCATGATTACCACGGAACTCCACAATGCCATCAAAAACACAGCGCATTGCGGCCTGAGAATCGACCGGACTGAGATCTTCATATCAACAACTCCATAAGTGTCTTCAGCTCTGGTTTCCGGCGATGCGGCGAATTCCGCAGCAAACTGCTGAAAGGGCACGATATGAGATTAAACGGACAATTGCCTCCTTGCAAGCCGTGACGTCTCTCAGACTGTATGGATTGACGGCATTTCGTGCCTCAGCGGCAACGCCAATATCGTTCAGGAAGCAAATCCATCGACTCGACTGTGGATGCGATCTCATCTCTGAATCGTTTCGCATCCTGCGGATATCCCTGAGTCGGCCGAATTCCGGGAATCTTCTGAGCCCAGAACTGATTGAACTGCTGCATCAGCACTTCGCGAGTGTATTTGGCGACCATTGACGCGAGGGCGACTGGCAGAAACTGTTCGGCTTTGGTCCGAAAACAAAAATCCAGCGAGCCCATTCGATACCGAGATTTTTCGCGAGATTCCTCCAGACGGAACACGAACTGGTCGTCAAAACTCTGGGCGATCAGTTCATCGTAGCGATTTCGTCCTCCATGCTTGTCGCAGACCACCAGCGTGGGCTTGTCCGCCGAAAACAGGTCCGACAGTTCTCGCACCAGTTCGAGCGTCGCATTCGAGAGGACGGCACCCTTCGAATCCGTCTCAACGACCAACTGATTGAACTCTTCAGGAAACATGATTCGGGCTCGAACTCCCAGAAACCGAATCTGTCGATTCTGCAATTCCGATCCCAGCGTCTGAACCCACTCGGCGATATGTTCTTCGCTGGAATCAATGGGCAGCCGACAACCAGGCGTCGTATTCCACAGTTCGCCAGCGTAGTTCTGAGCGAACGATTCACAGTAGGATCGCATGCTCACGTCTCGACACAACTGGTCGATGGTCGAGGTATTTGTGCCGAGAAGATTCAGAAATGCCAGGACGGCAACTTCCAGTGATTCCAGCCCTTCACCCGGTGAAAAAACCTTTTTTGAATCCGCGACGAACAGACGCTGATCACCTCGTTCCGGCAGGTCCGTCAATACGCGTTTCAGTTCCTGCCACAAATCGAAGGGCTCGATACCATCCGGAATATGCCACGCGGTGGCCGCCACGGTGAGTGGTCCAAGATTTGGACCATAACCCGCTTCATCTGTTCCAATCAAAATGCGACCGCTCATTCAATGACCTTTCGGAATTGACAGAAGACCGAAAAAGACTCCCGGTTCTTTGCTGGTGACTCTCAAATTTGGATATTGGGAGTGTCGGTATCCGCGGTCGCCCAGCGTCCTGAATTCTGCTGACATGCCTGCGGCTACCTGCTACCATTCTGCTCCGGTTCGTTCGGACAGGCTGATTTGCACTCGCTTTTATCGCTGTATTTGGGCATTTCAGGACTTGCCCGATACGACAGGGCGTACAGGATATTCCATGAAAGACCCCAGAGTACCACTTCGAAATCCCCTTGTTGCCGGGCTGCTGGCTTTTGCCATTCCCGGGGCCGGACATTGGTATCAGGGACGGCGTTTTAAGGCAACGATCTACTCAGTGTGTATCCTGACAATTTTCGTCTGGGGGATGATTCTTGGCAATGGTCAGCCGGTTTACAGTCAACTGGTTTATCGGACCGATGGACCAGGACCGACCGCACAACTGCAGTCTACCGCTCCCCGAATGAAATTCTCCTTCGGCTACATCGCCCAGGTGCTCGTCGGGGCTCCGGCATGGCCAGCTCTGGTTCAGGAAATGCGGATCCGAAATACAGAAGCCAACATCGACTGGATTGATGCGCCGATTGAAAGCGACTTTCAGGGAATTATCTCGCGTGGCTTTGGCAATAACCAGGAGACAGAAGTTGTTACAGGTTCAATTGAACTGATCCCTGCCAACGAGAATGGCAGTAAGGTCGTGACCGGGACGCTGCATGCCGTTCGCTTTGACGGTTCAAAACAGGATTTCACGCTGGCCGGTGAAATAAAACTGGGACGCGAAGTTTTCGGATCACCTCGGCGGGAAGTCCGCTGTCAGGTGTTGGCCGGAGACGAGGGTGACCGCGAAGAACGCTACAATTTGGAAGGCAGTGTACGGCGAAGTTTTATCGACTGGTTCGAGGCACCGCGGGACACTTTGGAACTTGATCGTTTGAACGGTGAACTCAGTCAGAATTTTGACATTGCGTCCGTATTCACATGGATCGCCGGATTGCTCAATCTGCTCGCCATTTGGGACGCCGCCGAAGGCCCGGCCTATGGTTATGGTGACGAAGAAGAATCTCCGGATGACGAAACGCCGGAGCCATCAAAGAATTAAGGACGATACTGCTCGCTGGGCGATTTGAATTTTTGGGTCAGAAACGCAGCACCAGACGCATTCAAACTTTTTAACCACAGATGACACTCCCTCGTTGCTCGTTCAGCTTCCCTTTCGAATCGGATTTATCGCATGCATTTGTCAGCCGTCATCTACGCAATTCCGCTCACTGCCGGCATCTCGCTTGTTTATTGTGCCAGCCGTTTTGAACTGCCGGAAAAGATTCTGCGGTCAGCGGTGCTCATGTTTGCAAAGACGATCGCGGCCCTCGCGGCCCTCTATTTGATTCTGCTTTTTTTGTCGCGTTGATAGCCTTGCGGAGTTCATCAGCCGCTACGCGCCAGCGTCCGGTTGCCGACAAATCACCGGGAACCGGACGCTAGCGAGTTTTGGCTGATTTGGTGCGATCATTGCCCTGCAAGCGCTTGCTGGAGTGGGCAGTCTTTCGAGGTAGATTCTCCCCGCCGATATCGACTCAGCAGTTCTTTGGATCGTTGAGCCAGCATACGTCGGACCTCACGCCGTTCGCCTTTGATGCGTGGAATGACCATGTCATCGTAGCCGGTTGTCTGGTGCCGCAACCATGCGATGACAGCCGCTTCGGCTCGCTGTTCGACGGGAATTCTTTTGGTCCGCGCCACCGTGCCGCTGCCAACCGGCGTAGCGTGATTGGTAACAGCTCGCGAGAGGCGTTGAGCCAAATCGGCGTGGCTGGGATGAAAGCTCAGAAACTGCAGGACCGACCCGTGGAAGTCTTCGACGTATTCGCCCTGAACCTTCTCTCGTCGCCGAGCATCAGCGTCTTTGCGTTTGGCGTAGCCTTCCGTGGATCGCTCGGCTTCGAGTTCGGCTCTGATGCGATCAATTGTGTCAGTCGGTGCCCAGACTCCCTGTGAGAAGGTTCGCCGACCTTTCTTTTCCTGCACAACCCAGTGATCGCCATCCGCTTTGACGCGACGAGTCAGGCCAGCGTCACCAGGCGGAAGCAGGCTCCAGTTTTTCGGGACGGTCAGAACCTCACCGTTTGCACTGCGAACCGTGTTGTTCGCTGGTCCGGGAGTGAAGATGTTACCACTCATTTGTCGTTCGTTTCCCATCGAAGTCTTGCCAGGATTTGGCTGTGTTCCTTTCCTGCACTTGCTGCCGGGCAGCGTACCATCTTTCTCATCGTAGTGGACAGACTGACGTGTCTCCAATGACCGATACAACTATTTGCCCAACCCAGATTCCATTGCAGGCCTTCCTGTCAGATCTCTCGCAATAGATCACTTCAAAGTTCACCGGCACTTTCGACGGCACGCTTTTGCCGCAGTACACACTGCCGACGACTGGAACGAATCTGCGATCAGGAAAGCATGGCTCGCAGTTGTTCTGCAGCACTTGGTTTGGAAATTCGCATGCCTCCTCCCCGCCGTGGAATACTGATGAGTGAGGTCGGTTGTCGGTACAAAGTTCACCGTGACGGCGAAGAAAAGCGAATGCCTCTGTCGCCGCACGATTTCCTCGACCGCTGGTTTGAGCACGTTCCGCCGAGAGCCCTGCGGATGATTCGCCGCAGCGGCCTGTACTCGAACAGTTCCGGTGCGATTCGGGAGCGAGTGCGCGAACAACTGGCGGCCGAGTCTGTTTCAAGCCAGGCGACGAGTTCCGTGTCGGCTGCGTCATCTGAGGTCTGTCCTCTTGACCGGGAACGTTGCCCGCTGTGTAATACCTGCGTGTCGGTGACCGTCGTTTACCGACCGTCGGCCCGTGTTTTTTCCGTCGTTCGCCAAGCCCACGTCTACTCGCGGCCTCCCTGATGCCACTCAAACTCCATAGGAGAGGTGCAGTGGCAAAACGACCGCAAAAACATGTTCAATCATTCGTTGCACCCGCCGGCGAGCAACGTCTTTTCTCGTTTCAATATCGTTCACCGCCTACGGGTGAACTCTAACGTTCGTCTGCAATGCTGACTCTAAATGTCGCTCGCTCCGATTCAAATTGAGCTTCCTCCATTGAAACGTTTGGGGACGCACTATTCGTCTATGACAAACGTCCAGGCTCGGCTTGAACCCGGCGTCGTGCAATTGGTTTCTGCCCCGGTATCATTGGCTGCGTTGTTGCTCTGGATTATTTGCACCGCTTCACTGCTGTTTCTCTTTGTCTACGCCACTTGGCCACAGGCTTCAATTCAGTTGGGACCGCTTGCTGCTCCTGTTTATGCAGCAATCATTGCTTTGGCATTGCTCGGACCAGTTGTGATGTCCTGCTTTCACAATTCGAAATGCGCACGGGAGAATCCATATCTCGTTCTAGACATGAACAAGAATATTGTCACCGTACGTAACGGTCAAGATTCATTTCCATTGTCCAATGTTCACGCTTTGGTTGCCGCTGCCATCCCTGATTCAGAAGGCGGAACCGTGGCAGAACTACAACTCTTCATCCGACGCGATGATGAACTGATTGCAGAGCTGGTATGTACTCGGTTCAGCAGTTCATCGCGACGGGCTTTCGGCAAGGCTCTCGCTGCCATTGCGACACACTGTCCATTTCCTGTAATTATTGCTGAACCAACGGGTTTCCTCCGGCGTGGGCCAATGGCTATAACCCAACTCTGAACGCTACCGCCAAAGTGGGGCGAACATCTGTATGTCCTTTGAAGTCAAGCAGTACGTACCGGTAGCGCGGTAAAACCTGCAGATATTTTTCGAGGGTTGAATTTTCCCCGCGATCGTACTGCTTCGGCCTCCCTGTTTACGGGTGGCGAGGCTGAGTGGTTCAGAGAGCGGTTGCTTGATTTCTACGGTGAAGTCAGTCGCCGTCAGTTTCGCGGCGTAAGCCGCGTCTGGCAGCGATCGAGCTGCTTCAAACATCTGTCGGCGCTCTGCCGAATCGCAAACCGATTTCAAAGAATCCGACGCTTGCAGTTCTGTGTCTTCCGAAGCAAAAGCTTCATGGTGGAAGACGGCAGTAGAAATTATCCGTGACGGAACTGGTCCATTCAAAAAGTGCGGTTCAACTCCCGGAAGGAATTTAAGGGGGAATTTAAGGGGACATTGTACTTTAGCGGATAAGTAGAATGTCCCTAAATTATTTCCTATATTATTTCCGTAGTAAAACGCGCTCCATCAGAACAAACAGAGATGGCGAGCAATGATAGCAACTCGGCGATTTTGGATGAACAGGACAATGACTTCCGCCTTTTTCACGGCGGAATGAATCATCGGAAGAATGGATCGCGACAGCCGGGCAACGCTCGAATCACACAAGCCGCTGAATGGTCGGGGACTCGATCGACGCGGGCTGGATACCGAGACGCTCAAGATGAGGATCAAGCCGGACGATGCTGCGGCCTTCTGGATTTGGCTCGGTCGAAGTCACGCGGCACTCCCATCGTTCGAGAATGCGTGGCTCCGCGTTAGAAACAGCCCGACGGCGAACAATGCCGCCCCCGCCACGGCCGGAGCCAGGTGAGTCGGATCGGTGTAGCCAATGGCCGGATGAACCATTACCGCCGTGCTCCAGCCCGCGAAGCCGCCAAGGGCCAGAGTCTGCCAAAGCGATCGAGACGGCCGTGCAAACCAGACACAGGACAGCGTTAACAGTCCGACCGTGGTGACCGCTCCGCCAAAGCCGGCGCGATCGTGAGCAATCAACGGAATCAATCGTACGTTGATGCTGTCCAGTTGTTGACGATTAACTCCCATGAACGCCAGATCGGTGGACACAAAGACGTCCGTCATCCCGATGAACTGGATCGTCAGTCCGGCTCCGATCATCCCGCACGCTGTGACCAGCAGCAAAACCCGGCCTGGTCCGGCGCGGGTTCGCCAGACGATCTTTTCTGCGGGGCTCAGCGACTTGAGCCACTGCCCGCCATGTGGCCAGGAGTTGAAGCCTGGCCGCTGCAACCAAAGTCCCCAGACGAAGCAGGGCAGCAGGACCAGTGTCGCGGCACCGTGCCAGGTGTCCAGATAGCCGTAGCCGAGATAAGTCAGAAAGCTGCCGAAGCCTGCCAGTCCGCTGGCTACCAGGGTCCACCACGCCCACTGTTCGCGATGTCGTAATGGAAATTCGGCCAGCCACATGTACAACGCCGCAATGGCCACAAGGGAACCACCAAAGCTGATGCGATCGTGGATCATGAAGTGGACGATGCGACATTCATTAATGCTGCAAAGTTCCTCGGGCTGCATTTTGAGATACGCGACGTCGTGCGGCAGAAAGTGACCGGTCATCGACTGAAAAATCGCGAACAGTCCCGCGAGACCCAGGCAAATCCCACACAGGACAATCAGCGACCGTCCGTCACCGACGAATGCTTCTGCAAGTCCGCGTTGATCGTGATGCATAGGTATCTCAAGTGTCGCCGAACACTCCGTGGTCGGTCTCATTCACGGTTTACCGAAACAGCCGGTCCACTTTCACGTTCAAAGTACACGTTCCGCAGAGATCGATATCGAGAGTTTCCGCATACGGCATTGGTTGATATTCACCGTCACGCAGCTTGAGTGCCTGCAGCGTCTCAGCTTCCGGATCGACGATTAGATACCATGACACGCCTTCCCGCTGGCAGAGGTTCTTCTT
>JBBQSE010000220.1:0-12925 GCA_038214195.1 Planctomycetales bacterium | reverse complement strand
TAGATTCTCGCCAGTCTGGCGGTGAACTGTTCACCGCAGGCAGACGTTTGCCCCGCACCAACATGCCCAGCATTGAGTTCGGATTGGCCGTCATGAACACATAGAACGCGACGCCGGCAATCATGAAAAAGAAAATGACGCTCCAAACGACAAAATGCGATCGAGACGGAATGTTCTGCGTTTCATTCATTTTTAAGTTTCCCTTTCATCCGTATTCGTTTCATGCGCCGATGTATTGGTTTCATACCGGTTGAATGTCGATTCACCAGACATCAGTCGAGTGGCTTCGGCCTCTTCTACCAGCGTGTAGGCCACGGGATCATCATCCATTGGGACGTATGCCTTCCATCCCTGCCAAGTGTGATAAAGTTCCATCGCTTCGTGCCACGAAGCCGCATCGACGGTCCACAGCAGAGTGGCTCCCGCTTCAATCATCGCAGCGGCCGACCGGTTGATGATCGGGAAGAAACTGCCGTCACTCCAGGCTTCATGCAACATGGTTATTGCTGCACTTTTCCGTCGAGGTAGCTGACTTCCTTCAACAGAATCGGTTCATCCTTGTTTCGATCCCAGATACGATAGGTGCCGGTGCCTTGCATTAATGTTGAAGTTCCCAGCAACTTTCCCTTGCGGTTGTAGAACCGGCATTCCCCTTCAATGAGTCCGTGACGATAGGGAACCTCCATCAACAGTTTTCCGTCCTCAGTCCATCGTCGCACTTTGCCATGGATACGTCCTTCTCGAAATGGAACGTCAGCCAGTGCTGAGAGAGTGGGGCGCCCCGTTTCGGGACGATATGCAGGACTTCCGTAGTAGAACACAATTCTCTCGCCAAGATCGTTGGCAACGCTCAGTCCCACGAAGTCGTAACTCAGCAGGCACTCTTCGTCCCACAAGATGGAGTAGTCGAGGATACGCTCGCGTGGCAGCAGACGACTTTCGTTCGGAGCGGGAGTTTGCGGTTCCGAGTATTTGAGCAGTTCCAACTCGTCATGCAGCTCAAAGATTCTGGACTGACCCCGTACGGCGTCATAACACATCTGCCGGTAGTCTTGTGGGGCTCGATTCATCTCCGCTACGCGACAATGCTTGTAATGCTCGGCTGTCGGAGAGACCTTCGCGCGCAGAACTTCCATCCTTTTCCTTGTCGCTTCCAGATCCAGTTTCACGGTGGACTGAAGGAATTCGAGCAACTCCGCAGTTGTCGGGTCTGTCGGCAGTTTCTCACGCAGGGCAATCAGACCCGGCGCATCACTTCCCGGAAACCGATCCTGACGCATGTGATTGGCGACCCAGACCATCAATGGGCGTCCATAAATCGGGTCATTGATCAATTGCGGGACGACCTCTTCCGCACGCACGACGGCCCGGAAGCAGATTTGCCATTGTCGGAAATCATTTGCCAACTCGGGCTTGTTGACCTCAAAATCCATGCGATCTGCAAGTGCCAGGCCGTCCCATGCATTCACTTCCGACGCCATCCCCATTAGAGTCATTCTGAATGAAAGAGCCAGCGGGAAGTTCTTACATTCTCTGGCATACTGCTCTTTCAGGGATTCTTGTGGTTGTGCAACAGCGGCTGGCGGACCGCATGACGGTGGGGTGTCAGTCCCCAGCGGACCGAATGCTGGCGGGTTGTCATACCCTGGCTGACTTCCGTTTGTCGTTGGCTTGTGGCCTGAAATGTTGAGTGATGCCCACTCGGTTTTCACCTGCACTTCCGGCGGTCCAAGTGTGATTTCACACTTGAGACAGCCCTTCTTCTCCACGTTCAACTTCACCCCGCGTTGCACAACGGATTTCATCGTCAGTTGCCAGCCGAGTTCGTACCCGCCAACCGACGGATGATTCGCCATGTACACGCCAGGACGGATTTGTGTGAAGCCAATTGCACCCTGAGTCAGAGATGTCATCGTAAGTTTCACCGGCTCCAGGACATCGCCGGTTTTCGAGCGAATCGTGACTTGCACCTGGGGAGTTGTGTTGAGCAGTTCCACGTCTGGCCCATAGACTGGACCGGTATTAACCGGCAGCAACCAACTGGAATCCAGCTTTTCGCAGGCCGCACGGATTTCAATTTCCGTATGTTTCAGCATGAGCGAATGCACCTTGATGCTCTCCGCGTACTCTTCAGGTGTCATCGCGCCGTCCGGCTGTGGCTGGTCATGAGA
The DNA here is from genome assembly GCA_038214195.1 of Planctomycetales bacterium. GTDB lineage: Bacteria > Planctomycetota > Planctomycetia > Planctomycetales > Planctomycetaceae > SXXK01. The sequence goes on along the minus strand of JBBQSE010000220.1, from coordinate 10,754 downwards.
ATCTTTGATGTGGCGAACTTTGGAGAGTCGGCCCAATTCATCCAGATCAGACCGAATACGCGTGTACTCCTGAAGGAGCATGACAAGGCGCGTTTTTGCGATCTTCGCCTCGGCCTCACCGAGCAGGACATCCGCCGGTCGATTGAGGTCTCCAAAAATCGTCCGAGGTTCCACATCGTTGTAATATTCCTGAGCGATTCCGAACTCAGCACAACTCAGGACGAGCGTGAGAGCAAAGGTCAATCGACTGCAAAAATTCATTCCATTCTTCATCTTGAATTCCTTTGCGTAAACGATCTGGATTGGTTCGATGGTGTCGGTGATGCATGTCCTCGACTATGCCCGCGACGCATCGGTTCGCGACAACAGCGTGTAACCCCATCCGAGCATCCCCGCGATGATGACGCAGATGCCGACTGTCACGCCCCAATGGGCGATATCGACATTCTGGTTGATTTTCAGAGTCATGATGGCGTACGCGCACCATTGGGACGATCCCACAAGGGTCGCCCCGGCTGTAACGATGATGGCCGCACTGAGATTTTTCATGCTGTTGCCTCCCTTGTTCGTGTCAGTTGCCAGCCGAGCATCGACGTTCGATCACCGAGCGCCAATCTCGACATGAGGTTGGCGATAGTTCTTGCCTGAGATGAGGTTGCGTACAGGGGATCCTTCTGGAATTGTCAGGCCTTTAGGTACATCTACGTTTTCATTTACTTTTGCTTCATCGACTCGCAGTTCGGCTCCAAATATCGACTTACCGAATATGTAGTGACGTATACGAAACGGAATTGGCTTCCCGGTTACATCGCGGTAGTCATCCAGTAACGTAACGCGTAGAGGCATTGATTCGCCATCGCCGACGACGGACAGTTCGTCAACACGTGCAATTACCAATTCCCCTTCGGTCTTTTGCCAATAGACGGAATACCAAAACATCTGCATTGATCCAGGGGGATTATGAACTGGTTCCTGTGTCATGAAGGTTGCTTTCCAGCCCCCAGGATCATTCCTCTGTTCAAGCTTCCAATATGGATCTTGATTGGATGCTCGCTTCTCCTGAAAATTAAATGGTGTGTTGAAAGGCAACGCCTGAACTTCCTACTGCGAGTTTCATCTGTGAAGGCGGCTGATTGATTTGCGTCGCCTATCGTTCGCTACCGGCCTCTTCCGGCAAACGCCATTCGAAACGAAGGCGATGTTTGTAGGAATCACTTAGGCTGATGGCTCGAACGGTCATTTGATCCTTCAAACTGATTTCCAGATGAAGTTGGTCGTAGCTCAACGTATGGTTCGACAGTTTCTTGTCCGCTGCGCCATAGGCCGTCACAACATCCTGGGCCGATGAGCCGATTCGGATACCCTTGTCCGTCGCTCCTGAAAATGTCCTGCCTTCCAGTCCAAGACTGTCCTGGCCCAGGCATTGGATACCTCGCAATCCTTCTGTGACTTCCACCGTTAGCCAGAGGCCCAGACCGTTGTATCTCATCGTGTGGAGTTCCGTCAGAACGACAAGCGACGCGCCGTCGGGCCGTTCGATTCCATCAACCTCGGACGTATCGTCCGTGACCGTGAAGTTAGGAACATGAATGTTCTCGCTGTCGGGCTTGCCGAGCAAACGAATGATTTCGGCCCTGGACATGCCGAACTTCAGCGGCCCGGCTCCGACATTTGGTGTGACGACGAACGGCTCGGCGATGATCGCTTTCCGATCCGCCGGAGCAGTTCCTACGGTGGTGACGGCGAATCCAGCAGGCGGCACCACGCTGAACAACTCGTCGGCCAGCGGTTCGTCAAACTGCATGTTGTCGTACGTCTCGACCACTTCCTGCACATCGCGGTCCCGTTCAAGAATCGCTGCGGAATATGTGCGTTCGGCATACGCCGGCAGGAATGTCCGAGGATCGACCCAGACCAGAAGTGTCGATTCCCGTTCTTCAATGCGGAATCCAGGACATTGCGTTCCGGCGATCTCCTTCGAGGGGATCTTGATCGCCTTAGCTGACTCGTGAAGCGTCCGCAGAGTCGCGAGGATATCCACTTGATTCTCGTACTCGTAGAGGTATCGCAGGGTTGCCGTGCGCTGCTTCGGATCAATGTCAAGTTTGATGAGATCCTCCGGGCTCTGGATCAAAGCAATCCCGTCGGCACCTTCGATTCGCGTGCGACCATCGCCACGGACATAGATGTGGTGCTCGATTTCCTTGACCTCTGATCGCCCCTCTGGAAGTCGTAGCGTTACCAACTTCTTGAATTGATAGGAGGCCGTTCGCACCGCAGCAATTCGTTCGCGGACCTGAGCAAACGCAACGGCATCCGTTCGCAGAAGCGAGATACTCAGAACGGCACCGATGAACACCATGACGGCAACAACGGTCGTCGACATGACATACCGAGGTCGAACGGGATCCACAGACTTCCTCACTTTGACATACGTTGTTTCCGGATTCGCAGTCTGCGGACGACTGACGATCGTCAATGACGAATCGTCGATATCCGAGGCAATTCTCCGCAGCACAGCCGTGGCGATACTGGGCGAAGTGCGCAACTCATCGCCGAGGGAATGTAGTTCTTGTTCCAGAAGTTCATGGTCATTCATGGACGATCTCCTTTGAGGTTGTGAGCCATTGACGTAAGCGATCATACGCACGCGAAAGTTGCTTGGTGACGGTACCGAGCGGGCTGCCCGTCGCGTCGGCAATTTTCTGACTGCTATGACCATCGAAGTAACGCATCGTGACAACCAAACGCTCATGCTCCGGCAACCGCTCGATCAGCCGTAGAAGAAACTGCGACTGTGGGTGCGGGATTCGAGACATTTGGGCCTCGGGTTCGTCGAATTCTTGTGGAGTCGGCTGACGAGTGTGCTGATCTCGCATGTTGCCCGCAATTCGCCGGGCGATCTGCATGAGCCACGGACCAAATCTGTCGCGTTCTCGGAGCGAAGGTAATGCTCGAAAGGCGGCGACAAAAATCTCCTGCGTAGCATCTTCGCATGCATGCGCATCTCCCAGAAACGCCCGAGCCACGCTAAGAACCGACCGTTCGTAGCGTTTGATGAGCATCTCGAAAGCTGCGAGATCCCCGTCTATGGTGCGCAGCACCAAATTGGCATCAGATTCTGTCATCGACTACTCCACGAAGCGAAACGTCCGGCTGTCATAGAACAAGTGGGAGAAGTCTCACCGTTTGCGACATGAATTCTCGCGAATTTCTGGAAACGCGTAGTCAATTTGCTTCATCGTTCATTTCTCCTCGCCAAAAATCTGAAAGCGTGGGGCTGATAAAACTTCATTTGACCATGCGATCACGAGGCCCCATAGAGCACAGATTTTCCTCATGGTCACACACCTCAAGGTCAAGTGAAGTCCGTAAATATTTCTCTCGTTTGGCCTGTCATTGGCTGGATGCCACATTGTCATGCTCCTGGAGGAAAATCGGTCGGCGGACCTGGAACGTCGGATGGGCTGTACGTGCTCGCCATGAGATGCCCGCTACGAGTGGCGTTTTGCGTGTCCGAACCACGAACCAACAAACCAGCCCACGAACCCGCCGATGAGCATCGGAATTGGAAGCAGAACGAGCGTTGCAATCAACAGTATTCCGAGACCGATATTCGCGCCACCACCATTGTAATTCAGGGACTCGTACCAAATCGCTCCATAGGGAACGGCAACGGCCAACAAGCCGCCGACGTATGCTCCGAACGTTACGCGAAGCGGAATTCGCTTGACGAGAGACAGGCCAGCCAGGAGCAAAAACGGTGCGCCAGGAAAGACTCCCCAGGCAAGGATTGGGCCACCGGGGCCATTGAACTGATACGCCCAAGCTGACATCCCAATCCCTATCATCGCGAGCAATATGCAGACGCGAGGTCTGGTCACGAATGTGTCACTCATTTTCATTCTCCTTGTTTTCCAGCGCCGTCACCCAATCGTTGTCTCGATTGCTCCAAATCGTCGATCAGCGTTTCCCCTTTTTGGCGAGCTCCCCCAGCCCAGTATTGATAGAACGCTTCACGCAGAGCTGGATCAGCGATTTGGAACGCTCCGAGTCGCTCCTGTTCTTCGACCCATTTTTTCTGGGCGTCGAAGGCTTCGACGATACCCTGATTCGTCTCGAGGGCGCGGCCCCCGCCATATTGATCGTACAAGTGCTTGTGGAATTTCCTCGCTCGGGCGATAATGGTGGCCCTCGGTCGGCTGTCACCCGAGACGAGTTTGCGTTCGATCCCCTGCTGTTGTGCTTGCAGCTGTTTGAACTCGGCGGAGTTCGGATCCGCGTTCTTCAGTTGCTTCTCGACTTCGTCGAGTGCCGTTTGAAAAACGAATTTGGCTTCGGCCTCGCCGGCTTTGAACCGAGCATGAATGACATCGACTTCCGAGACAGAAGGTTCGATTTCCGGATGACGCTTCCAGTAGTTCTCCTCCAACTTCGGCACGATCAAGTACCGGAGCATTCCAGGGAGTTGTTGCTTGTCCGCGAGAGCTTCAGGAGGAAAATACAAGTTTTGCGAGAGTACTTCACCAATCAATCTGTGAGTGGCATCTTTGATGGCACCCGCAGGGACTCGCATACTCGCCTCGATGATTCGCTCGGTCACGGCGGGGTCAAAAGCCTCTTTAATGACTTGCGGCGAACTCGTGAGCTTCGGGTTCGTGTCCTGCTCCCAGGTGGCAAACAGCAGTTTGCGATGTTCAGGGTCCGCGATCTTGAAATCACCCGCCTGCTCGCGATCGATGAGCCATTGCTTGTACGCGTCGTACGCCACCGGACCGAAGGCAGTCAGCAGGACACGTCCGCCCGACTTGTCGTATAAATGCTTTTGGAGTACCCGATTGCGGATCATCAACAGCGCGGCGGCTCGCCTCCCTTCATGGGGAATGCGTTTTTCCAGATCCGCAGCCGGATCGATCTTCTGTTCCGTCAGGTATTGCTCCACGACCGGTCGCACAAACAGCGTCTCCAGATTCTGGATCAACTCCACATTCTGGTTGAGTTCACTTTCGTAAACCGGCTTTCCCAGCACGGTGCCCAGTGGCTTGCCTGACGCTTCCGGTGTCGTTGCCTTACCGTGATTCGATTCGATGCTGGGAAATGGTGCTCGCGAGGGAATCTCTTCGAGCTGCTTCTGCAACTGCTTGATTTGCGAATTGCTGTGGGCGAAGTCGATATACATTGTTTGAATGTCTTCCAGCAGGCGTAGGGCTTCTGCTTTGCGACAGTGTTCCTGTTGTTGTTCCGTCGGGGCGAGTTTTGGATTCACTCTCTGCAATGCCCCTTCGAACTGGGCGAAATCTGATTGATATGCGTCTTTCAGAAACAGCAGCAGTTGGTCATCAGATGGCTTATCTGGGAGTCCCGTTCGCAACTTGGCGATCGCAGGATTGTCAATGCCGGGCATTTTTCCGCTGTGCAGCAGTGAAGCCGCCCACAGCATTAGGGGCCGCTGCTCTTGGGATTCGATCAGCGCTGGGATCGTTTCCTGTGAGCGTATGACTGCCCGAAAACTCTCCTTCCATTGTTGGAAGTCGTTGGCTAACTCGGGCGTTAAAGCATTGAATGCCTCGCGATCATCGAAGAGTGCTCGCTCAGCAATCATCAGGTTCTCAGCCAGTTCATCTTCGCCGACCATCAGTCCTTCATAGAGGGGGAACGTGACTATCTCGTTAGCAAGTTGCTTTTCGAGTGACTCGCGAAGTTGTGCTGAATCAGTCGGCGGCTTGAACGGAAACACGACGCCCCAATCCAGCGATCCGTAGCGATATTGTTGTTCGGTATAGATATCACGGGCCTCTGTACCATGAGGCTTTGCTATGGTGATGGTGACTTTCGGAATGTCTTCGTCTGGAACGGTCGGGCCAAATCTGTTCATCCGTGCTATGTAGGCCGACTTCGGTTCCCAAGCGAACGCAATTCTCTTGCCATCCGGGGACCAGCACGCTTCATGAACATAGATGTCGTTGGGGACAGTGACGAGTTTTCTGGTTTTGGTTGCGACATCGATGAGGACCAAATCGGGAAACAAGCCCGCATTTCCAGTTTGATCGATTCGCCCAAGAACCGACTTCCCGTTGGGTGACAACCGGAAGTTGCCGACTGGGAGTTCACCGGGTTTCGATAGTTCAACAAACGCTTCATCAGGAACGGAGTAGATGCCTATCGCATAGCCCTCTTTCTGAAAACGATACGACAGGAGAGACGTTCCATCGCTGTTGATATCCAGAATTTGAAGGTTGCCTGGCAGCTTCTGGCGGCTTGTAATGCCCTGTTCAATATCGAATTCCCAGCTTACGAAATCGCTTGTCAAATCGGGTATCGTGAGGTCAGCGACCTGCGCGGGCATGGACAGTCCTTGTCCGAGGACGGTCCGCCCATCTGCACTCCAGAACGCACCGCAGAGCGAGACGCCTTCAACGGTGATCTCAACTGAAACCGGTTTGCCGGACTCATCGAACGAAACCACATGAACACGATCGTGTTCCTCCGGCTGCTTGGGCAGGTTCGTCAGACGATTATGCAGGTAGACCAGAAAATGACGCCCGCTTTTGTCAACGCGAACCGTACCTCGTCTTCCGATAAAATGCGGCGGCAGTGACAACTCCTTGGCGGATTGAGAATTCACCGACAGAACATGGCCGTCACGCCACAGCAGGATTTGTCCAATGAAGTCTGAGACGGTTGCGTCTTCCCGCCTCAGGCCCTGTAAGCTGACGGCTCGTTCCGTTTTGGGGATGCCAAAACAACGCCAGAGAATCTTTCCTTCGGTCAGTCGATCGATGATCACATGCGTGACTTCCAGGGCCTCGGTGTTCTTGAGGCGAGCAGCTTGTTCGCCGGCTTTCCAGGTCACGTCCTGCGAAGGTTCCGACAATGCGTGGTACGCTCGTTCTCCTGGTCGGACTTCCTCGTGCCCTCGTCGGCTGACGAAACTCAGCTTCTGGTCTTTTGCAATCGGATGACTTTCCTCAAAGAGGAACTCCGTTGCGGGATCGACTGACTCCTGCAGTTTGCGGATCTGGCGGATCATTTCGCTTTGATCAATCGCACAGTAAATGCGGGCAAAATCAAGGTGTGTCCTCGCCCATTCCAGGAGACGAAGATGGTCTTCATGTGCCCCGGTGTGCGGCACTTTCTCCCCGCTCTCACGGAGTTCTCGTCGTAGATTGTGAATGTTCTCGATATCCAGCCCGATGAAGACCTTCGACACCGTCTCGTCGGTAGGAGTTTCTCCAAGCTGCTTGTGGGCTTCTGCCAATCTCTCTTTCGGAACACGGGGAATATCCTCGGAGCGAATCAGCAACCTGGCGACCGTCACCATCATTTCTCGTGTATTATCTTCCTCGAACAGCTCGGGAATGATCTCGGTCACCCGGATGACATCTCGATAATCTTTCTGCCACGCTTCGAAGTCCTTCGCCAGTTCAGGATGATCCCTGCCATATTGTTCACGATCTTCCATAACTGGGCGTCCCAGAACTTCCAGCGCACTACCTTCCAACAGACGGATGTCATCGAGCACCAGATCAAGCAGCGGAAACGGAGCCATCGCACGTTCCATGTCCTGCTTCAACGCATCGATGAATCGAGTTGGCATCGAATGACCGCCACTCTTCGTCTCGCCATCTGTCGCTGATCCGTATGGTGACTGCATGCTGACGTTAGGAAAGACTGGGTTCTGCAGTTCACTGAAGAATTTTCGCTTTTGCTCCGCCGTCAGGATTTTGAGAATGTCATCAAACACCTTTTGATGAATTGCCATGGAATCCACTCCGATGCCTTCGCCCCATTTGGGGCGAGCTTGTCCGGACGCCTCGCGAGCATCACGAATCTTGCCGATCTGCATTCCCAATTCGTCCCAGACTTTGGCAACTTGTGACCTCTGGTCCTTGGTGAGATTGAGTGCTTCCTGCACTTTTGACCCTCGAAACTTTGCGACGTTGAGCATGAGCCAGATGCTGTGGCGAAGTTGCTGGTCCTGTTGGAGCGTCAGCACGTCTTGCATGGCTGCCTGGGTACGCGGCTCCCATTCGTGTTGCGTCAATGGAGTTGCCGACTTCATAAACTCGGCATTGAGTTTGCCTATTTCTTGTTTCTGCTGCTCCGTAAGAGCGAGACGAAGCTGCGATTGTGGACTCATCGCCTGGACTATGTAGAGCTTCTGCCAATCGGGCTCGGAATGAATACGCTGTGGCGGTATTTGGCCGGATGAAGCATTTGGTGCGAGCGAACGAAACAGCAGTCGAAAGTCGGTTCTGAAGTGTCCGATCTCGGGATGATCCCCGAAAATGACGCCATCATTCTGCAGACCGATTGGAATTGAATTGGCCTTGTCCTGCGACTCCAGCAATTGCTGGTCACCAATCGATTTCAATTGCCTTGCCGCTTTCGTGGCGGAGGCACTATCCGGGAAGGCAAAGACAATTGTTCGGCCACCATCCTTGATTGGCAACTCCACAAACCGTTCTTCGAAAGGTGTGCCGAGCCACAACACGGTGTGTTGTGGCGTCAAGTAGAATTCATCGAGAGAATGAGCACCTCGTTCTGGCAGTACTGCAGCCTTGTCACAATTGAACTGAATTTCAAGAAACGCATCGGTCACTGGTGGACCGGTCTGCGACAGCGTGAATTTCAGTAGGTGCTCTTCGGTTCGGATATTTGAGACACGAAAGTCAACTGGATCTGCAATGTTGGATATGTTGAGACTCTGCGTTTTTTGCAGCGGATTTCCATTGCCGACTTTCGCTTCTGCGGAAGGAACTGCTGGCGTGCGTCGCCAAATGAAATCTCCCAATCTCGGACGTTTCACTGCGATGGAATTGGCAGGACTGCTGGCGTTTGCAGGCCCTGATTCGACTTGCGGTTTACTTTGATCGACCGGCTTACTCTGCGGTGTTTCCGTAGGCTCCGAGTTCGAGTCGTTCTGTTTGGATGTCAGCGCTCCGTGAATCTCACCATCCTGAGAGAGCCGCAACGAGATTTTTCCCGCTTGTAATTCGCTGTCGCTCCAGGTGCCATTGAACCGGCTTTCCTTCTTCGACCAACGCAGGCGAATGATCCCCTGTGACTTTCCGTCAATGCCCGCAAAAATGCCGTCGTATTCACCAGCGGTTGATGGCTTAAGATCCACGTCGCCCCACGTTTCATCGTGCCAGGTTCCCGAAACATCCGGTGCCGCAGCGCCGAGCATTGCCGAGAGACCAAGCATCCCGATCAACGACATAACAACGGCAATGCTCGTGATCGCAATCCACCGCAACTTCGTGCGTCGCTTCACAGGCGTGGAAAGCGAGGCGACTTCCACTGGCAACTGAACTGTTGTCGGCTGTTGAACGTGAGCCAGACATTGCTCCAGCAATTCGGCAAGTTCCTGAGCCGAGCCGTAACGATCGTCGGCCTTTTTCGACATCAGTTTTGCAATGATCCCGCACAACCAATCGGGGATCTCGGGATTGATTTCGCGAATCGAGCGTGGTTCTTCGTCCGTGATGCGGCGCAGGATTCCATAGGCACCCTCGGCACGAAACGGCGGGCGGCCGGTGCAGAGGCTGTAGAGTACACTTCCAAGACTGAACAGATCACTGCGATGATCAATCGATTCACCGCGAGCCTGTTCCGGCGACATGTATTGCGGAGTTCCAGCGATCACACCTGTTCGTGTCACGGATGCATCATCGACCGCGCGAGCGAGGCCGAAGTCGGTGATAAACAACCTCTCGACACCTTCATTCAGGATCATATTCGCCGGCTTGATATCTCGATGTACCAATCCTTGCGCGTGCGCGGCGGACAGACCGGCGGCGGCCTGACTGCCAATCCGCAGCACTTCCGCAACTTGCAATGCACCGCTGTTGTCAATTCGCTTCTGCAAACTTGGACCACGGGCGTACGGCATGACCAGATAAGGCAAGCCGTTTGCTTCAGCAACACCATAAATATCGATGACGTTGACATGTGTAATAGCGGCGGCCGCCTGCGCTTCACGTGCAAAACGTTTTCGTGCCGCTCCGCTGGAAGCCAGATGCGGTGCCATCACCTTGATCGCCACGACGCGGTTGAGAGAACGATCCAGTCCCTTCAGGACGACACCCATTCCGCCGGAGCCGATGACACCGCTAATCTCGTAACCGTCAATACGTCCCAGCATCGCCGGATCGTCCGTCGGTGCCAGCGACTCCAGAACACTGCGAATGTTCTGCGACAGGTGTTCGTATCCGCCATTCGAACTGCTGGAGCCAACCTGCGAATCGGAATCGTGAAGATCATCTCGCAGATATTCGCTCGCCTTGTCCCAGACTTCCGGACTGGCCGTGAGTGTACTAAGTCGACTCCGACAGGCAGCACACTGGGTCAGGTGCAGTTCGAGTTCACGTTCTTCATCTGCGGTTGTGGTTCTCTGCACAAACCTGGAGATGCGTTCCGGGTCGCAGGGCTTTGTATATGCGTTCATTAAGATTGCTCCTTCTGCTCCGCCTCGTCCGAGACCGCTTGCCAGTCGAAGAGTTTGACTTCCGTTTTGATCCGCTGCATGACGCGACTTCGAGCCGTGTAGACCGCTCCAAGACTCATGCTCAATTGCGCGGCGACTTCAGGACAATCCTGGCCGCCAACCATATGGCTCGCCGCAAAAGTAATGCAACAAATCATCTTGACTCGATAGCTTCGTGTATCAGATAACTCGCTCATCATGGATGAGCGAAAGAATTCAACATTTGAATTGCGTGTGCGCGCCGTAAGAGCAGTCCTGCGAGGCA
>JBBQSE010000219.1:0-12940 GCA_038214195.1 Planctomycetales bacterium | reverse complement strand
CGGTCATCCCCCTCATCCGGCCTGCGGCCACCTTTTCCCCCGAGCTCGGGGGAGAAGGGACAGGGGCCGCGCGATGACGCTGAGCGAATCCTTGCTGTGGTCGGTCTTGCGGAGCGTCATCATCGCCAGCATCGCAGTCTGGCCGGTCGCCGTCGTCGTGGATCGCATCGAAGCGTCACTGACAGTCCGATCGCGACGATGGCGCATGCTGCTCGCTGTGTTTCCTTTTTTTCTGCCGGAGCTGCTGATTGGTTTTAATTACCGAATGACTGCAACGCAGCTCAGTGCAGGAACGAGTCCTCTCGTCGCTGCGATTTGCACCGAAGGACTTTACGGGCTGCTGATGTTGTCTCGCTGTATGGCCGTGGGTGTGGCGATGTCCCTGCTTCTGCCGCTCCGAGGATCAGGCGATGAGTCGCTGCATTCATGGAGGTTGCTGCGAAACACGTTGCCATTCGGAAAATGGTGGCGGGGCTGGCTGCGGTTGAAAATATTGGGAACGTGGCAGTCGCGGCAGATCGGCTGGAGTGTCATGGCTCTGTTTGCCTTTCAGGAATTTGAAACAGCGGCGTTGATGCAGATCGACCGGCATCCGATTTCGTGGACCGTCTGGCTGTTCGATGCGCATGCCGCACGATTGCCACTGGAAGACTCGCTCCGCATTATTGCCAGACCACTGCTTTGTGAATTGCTGATATTGCTGCCCGCGATCTTTCTGCTGGTGAAGCATGCCCCATCGCTCGATTTGGAATCCGGAAGGCACAGACTCCCCAATGTGCGGAGTGTGACACTGTCTAAGTCCATGACTTTCTCAGCGCTGCTGATGCCGGGGATTGTGCTGTTCCTAATATGGCCACTGATCAACAACTTCCTGCCGACGCTGCAGGGCTTGATGCTGATGGGCGATAGCGCCAGGCTTGGAAAATCATTGGGCCAAATTCTGACTTCGACCGGCTTTGCATGTGGTGCCACGTTACTGTCGATGGGTATGGCCGTTCAGATTTGCCGTCCGGCTTTGAGTTCGCGTAGTTTACGCGCAACACGGCTGATTTGGATAAGCCTGCTGTTGCCGGGCCTGTTGGGTTCCCTGATCCTGAGCCTTGGATTGCTGGCGTTGTTTCAGTTGCCGCTGATGCGAATTCTTTATGACACGTGGCTGCCGATGCTGCTGGGCCAGACGCTGGCCGTGCTTCCCCTTGCGACGGCGGTTGTGCTGTTATTGATGCGGGTCGCCGATCCCGCTGCGCTGCATTTGGCAAAATTACTCTCCGTTTCAGTCCATCCTGACATCCGCAGGCACGCGGCAAAGATTCAATGGCGACTTACCACAGGTCGCTGGCTGCTCGGCGGACTGGTCGTCGCGCATCGCTGCTTCTGGGATGTGACTGTCGCGTCGATCCTCCGTCCCGTGCAACTGGAACCCGTCGTAACGCGGCTGTACAACGAGATGCACTACGGTCGCACCGAGGCGTTGATGAGTCTGTCGCTGCTGGCGGTCATGACGCCTCTGGCGATTGGAGGTCTGGCATATTTGGCCAGCGGTTGGATTATGTGCAAAGTGAGGTAAACATCGTCTACGTGGCTCCATCCCCGGAACTGGGTTTGGAAATCAACCGAAGTCCAGGGACTAAACCATTAGTAAATTCAACCTGGACAGACGAACAGGTGGTGAATCTATCGATCAGGCGGAGCGAAAGGCGACACTAACAGGTCGCACGATGCTTAGCTCTCGCCGGGACTCTGCGGACTGCTGCCGTCGTCCGCAATCACATCTTCCATGGTCTTTAGAATCAGTCCCGGATCGGCCATTCGCCCGGCACCGATTTGACCGCAACTGAGCCAGCCTTCTTCAGGTCCCACCACATGGCAGCCATCGGCGACAAGTTGATTCACATTGCGCTGCACGGCCTGTTTGGCCCACATATCACAATTCATTGCGGGAGCAACAATCACCGGCGCGGTTGTGACCAGCACGGTTGTACTGAGCAGATCGTCGGCCATTCCATTTGCCAGTTTCGCGATTGTCTGAGCAGTCGCTGGCGCAATCACAACGATCTGCGCGCGGCGCGCGAGCCCGATGTGTTCTCCCTGATAATGTTCGCGGGCTTGAAAGGCATGACTGTACACAGGCCTTCCAGTCAGCGCTTCAAAGGTCGTCGCACCGATGAACTGGTGCGCCGATTCGGTCATGATCACAGTGACTTTCGCGCCGAGCTGGATAAGGCGACTGCAGAGGTCGGCTGCTTTATATGCAGCAACTCCGCCACTCACGCCCAGCAGGACTTCGCGATTGAGAAGATGAGACATGAGAATGCCTGCAAACAAAAACCCCGAGACACGGAATTCGTTCCTCAGGGCATTGAAGGATTCAGCAGCCGTACTGCCGATTACAGATCGCTGAGGTCAGGTCCACCGTCGTCAGTCATCAACAATTTGTCAAGCTTGTCCACCAGAGCAGAGTCATCCGCCGCAGCTTTGACGTTGCCTGAGGCGTCAAGGTAAATTTTGTCACCCATGATCTCGGCCACGACGATTTGCATCAGATCTTTTGTCTGCAGATCCACCAGCGGTCGCGCGCCACGATTCAGCGCCACCATGCGCTTCTGAATCAGAGCAGTAAGTTTAAATCGTCCGCCAACTTTGCGGGCAATCTGGTCTTCACGGAATTCATCAAGCATTTCGAGCCATCTCCTCCGCGTTCAGTATCGCACAGATCTCGCTGACTGCGGTTTCCAGCAGATCGTTCACAACCACATATTTGTAACGGTCGGCCAGCTGCAATTCTCGTTTTGCTGTCGCCAGTCGCCGCTGAATGATTTCTTCTGATTCCGTTCCCCGCGCCCTCAGTCGCCGTTCAAATTCCGCTGGGGAGGGTGTTTGAAGGAAAATCGTAACAGCATTCGGGTATCGCTGCATAACTTTCAGGGCTCCCTGAACATCGATTTCCAGGAATGCCCATCCGTCCTTCGCCCATGCCCGATCCAGTTCCGTCCGCAATGTTCCGTATTGAAATCCGGAAGAATAGACTTCGGCGTGTTCCAGAAATTCGTCGTTTGCCAGTTTTTGACGGAATTCGGCATCCGTCAGAAACCAATAATCTTCTCCGTGAATCTCCGTGGGACGCGGCGGGCGAGTCGTCGCGGAGACAGATTTGACAAGTTTGACCTCCGCGCGCGACACTAATTCCCGCACCAGTGTTGTTTTTCCACTGCCGCTGGGGCCCGACAAAACAACAATCCGCTCCTGTCCACTTTGAACCATTGACACCAGTCTTCTTGCTCTATTCGCATGCGTCGGGAATAGATCGCTGTAACTCGATGCTATTCCACGTTTTGCAGCACTTCACGCATTCGCTCAATCGCCGCTTTCATCTCCACCACACTCAGTGCGATGGTGACATTGTTTGCTTTGGAGCCCGTTGTATTGATTTCTCGAAACATTTCCTGACCTATGAATTCCAGCTTGCGCCCTTGAGACGAATCGCCGTTCAGCAGTCTTTTAAACTGCTCAGTGTGGCTGCGAAGTCGTGTAATTTCTTCATTGATATCGCAGCGATCCGAGAAGAGTGCCACTTCCCGGATGACGTCATTTTCTCCAATCGGAATCGAAGCGTCGGAAATCAGGCGGCGTACTCGTTCCAGAATCTTGTCGCGATATTCCGTGACAACCTGTGGAGCCAGCATGGCAACGTTTTTGACTTCGTTTTCAATAACTTCGCACTGACGTTCCAGGTCCTGCCGCATTGATTCGCCTTCACGACGACGAAAGTCATCGAAATGATCGAGCGATTCAGTGAGGCATTTTTCGACAGCAGGCCAGAGTGAATTCACAAGATCGTCTGGCAGCTCAGTCTCTGTTACCACGCCTGGCAGCTGCAGCAGATGGGCGAGATTCGGCAGATTTCCGTCACCAGCGTCGATCGCGGCCAGTTGTTTCTGGTAACTCTTCAGCAGGTCCTGATCGATGCGAAATTCGCTTTGCCCCCCGTGAAAACGAACGCGAATCGACAACTGAATCGAACCGCGGGCCACACGCAAACGGACGAGCTTTTCGATCTCGGCCTCGAACCGCGCAACCGAATCCGGCATTCGCACAGATAGTTTTAGGTATCGATTGTTAACCGATTTGATCTCGGAACTGACGTGAACACCCTCGGAATCGAACGAGGCGTTGCCAAATCCCGTCATGCTGAGCAGCACGCTTTGTTTACCTTACTGGAAGATCGAATGTGTCGATCAGTTGTTTCGCTGATTGGTTGACCGAGCAATTGTGAAGAGAGTTCTGCGCGAATTAGCAAATGTTCCCATACGCAGCCACAACTGTGTCGCTACGTCTTCGGGTCACTTGCAGCAGGCGTCTCAGTCGGAGCCGCTGGCTCAGGATTCGCTTCCGTCGAAGCTTCAGGCTCAGTAGGCTTTTCACCTGACGCTTTTTCTTTCAAGGTGTCAGCGCCTTTTGTATCGGCTGCATCAGGAGCATCGGCAGGCGATTCAGCCTGGGGATTCGATTTTTCATCGGTTGTCGACTTTTCAGCTTCGCCGGATTCCGCCTTTGTCGGGGCCGTGTCGTTCGACTTTTTCTCATCCAGCGTGGCAGTTGCCTTAGATTTGTCGCCATCTTTTTCGATCACAGATTTGTCGATCTTGCTGGATTCAGATTTTGTGTCGCCCTTACCCGCAGCGCTACCCGCTCCTTCTGTGTCACCATCATTCTTCTTGTCGTCCGCTTCTTTGCCACCGGCAAATGCAGAATTTTCTCCGGTCTTTGATGCCCCGGCATCGCGCCGCATTAACATGCCGATGCCACCAGCAAGCAACACCCAGATAACTGCCAGCACAATCGTGATCCGCGTAAAGGTGTCGCCCGCTCGTGTTCCAAACGCGCTTTGTCCACCCATACCGCCGAAGGCTCCCGCCAGCCCGCCGCCACGACCACGCTGTATCAGAACCAGCAGAATCATGAACAAGCTGACTGACAAGAGTACGAAACTCAAACTTCCAATCAGAAACGACATCTGACATTCCACTCCAGATAAACTTCAGGCCGGTTAGCCCTTGGAAGACAGCTTTCGAGCCGCCTCAATAATGGGGACAAATGACGCTGCCTTCAGGCTGGCACCGCCAACCAAAGCACCATCGACATTTTCCTGACCCAGCAGCGATTCAGCATTGTCAGCCTTCACGCTGCCTCCGTAAAGGATCCGCACCTGATTCGCAAACGCTGGAGTGTAGCGAGTCGCCAGCCAATTGCGAAGATGTTCATGGGCAGATTCAGCCTGCTCAGGCGTCGCGGTGACTCCCGTGCCAATCGCCCAGACTGGTTCGTAGGCAATCACTAGATGTGCAGCATCCGCCTCCGAAACCCCCAACAGTCCGCCCTGCATCTGGCGATCCAAAACCTCATCAGTCTGCCCTGCCTGCCGTTCACTCAGCAGCTCACCAACGCACAAAACGGGCTTCATGCCGCCGGAAATTGCTGCCCGCACTTTGCGGTTGGTGATTTCGTCGGTTTCCCCCAACACGTGGCGACGCTCACTGTGCCCAAGGATCACGTATTCGCAGCCGCAATCCTTCAGCATCTCTACAGCGACTTCCCCGGTGAACGCTCCGGGAGCTTCGAAGTAGACGTCCTGAGCACCCAACTGCACGGCGCTCCCACTTAGCTTCTCACCCACAGGAATTAGATACGGGTATGGCGGACAGACCAGAACTTCCACTGTAGCTTCGTTCTGCGGCACCACAGCGGCTAGTTCTCCGGCAAGCGAGACACCCGACTGCCGTGTTGTGTTCATTTTCCAGTTACCAGCGATCAGAAATCGGCGCATGTTCTACGGGGGCTTTCGAAGGGTTGAGGACGCAGAAGATCCGACAGTTGCCGAACTCTCGAAGGTCAGCTTTCTGACATGACTTGACCGGCAACGTTTTTGACAACGGCTACTTCAACGGTTCACTGCGAGGGTAAGATCCGAGCACTTCCAGGCGGTCCGGAGGAAGGTTTTCCAATTCATTCAGCGTTCTTTTGATTCGAGGTTCAGAGATATGTCCTTCGAAATCAAGGAAGAACAGGTAGCCAATCTCTGGCTGTCGCAGCGGAAAGGATTCAATCCATGTCAGATTGATTTTGTTTTTGCGAAACGCCTCCAGAGCGTCTGAGAGCGAACCAGGTTTGTGTGGAATCTGCAACAGAATGGCTGTGCGATCCGAACCGGTCGGTTCCGCGACACTATCTCCGATTACAGCAAAACGCGTGATATTGTTTTGATTGTCTTCAATGCATTCCGCCACAATCGGTACATCATACTGCACCGCCGCCTGATGACTGGCCACCGCAGCCACATTCGGCTTGTCGCGGGCCAACTGAGCGGCCGTTGACGTACTGGTCACTTCAATTTGACGCGCGTGCGGCATATTTCTGGCCAGCCAGTCGCGGCACTGTGAAAGGGCCTGCGGCTTGCTGTAAATCTCGGTAATGTCACTGCGATCACAGCGAGCGAGCAGGTTGTGGTGTACGTGAACCTGTACTTCTCCACAGATCCGGAGAGGCAAACGCGTGAACATGTCCAGTGTGTCAACAATGCGACCGTCAGTGCTGTTTTCGATTGGGACCAGGCCAAAATCGACATGGCCGCGATTCACTTCCTCAAATACGGTGGCAATCGTACTCACAGGCACCAGATCGGCTGCCTCCCCAAACCGCAAAATCGCGGCCTGATGCGTGAAACTGAAAGCTGGCCCCAGATAGGCCGCGCGGATACTGCGAATTCTCTGTCGTCCGGCACTCATCAAAGGCCGAAAAATGGTCTTCAATTCGGCGGAAGTCAGGGGGCCCTGATTGAGGCGATCAATCATTCCCCAAACCTGCTGTTGATCAAGGTCGCTGAACACGATTTTTGAGGGCGTGTGAACACCCTTCATTTTTTGCAGGTATAAGGAAGCACGCTTATTCAGGAGGGCAAGCAATTGCTCGTCCACATGCACAAGTTCAATCTCAGGAGGAACCGGAGCGGCGGCCGAAATCTGAGGTTCGACCCGAGCTGACTTTGTTCGCTTTGCCGTTTCTGGTTTGCTGGCGGACGGCCTGGCAGCCTTTTTCGTGACTGTTTTCTTCGCTGGCACTCTGGACGCGCTCGGACTTGTACGTGACACCGGACGTTGTTTGGCAGCGGGTTTCGACGGAGATTTCTTCGCCACTTTCCTGACGGGGCTCTTCGCAATCGTTTTTTTTGCCATCAGCGTGTCCAGATCGAGCGGTTTCCAAGTGCCATCGACAGCTCAGATATGCTGACCGGTGTCCATGCCTGACCTCGCGTTCGAAAACCACGCGAAACCAATTACCCGCCAAACGACACTCTTCGACCCAAAGTCACTGAGTGAGGATCCGAACCTCGCCAAAATACAGCCAAGGCTTGTACAGATGGCAAAATTCCCTGTCAAGCAGCCTGCTGATTGTCTCGGAAATCTGACAGAATTTGAGGCCAAATGGCCTGTCCAGCAGCGAGAGCCCTTAAGGCTGAACCGTTTAGACGCCAGAATGGCACAACGCCCGACTGAAATGAGAGACTGCCAATTCGGCGATCAATGAGCCGGCGTGACGAGGCAGAGAGTCTGCCAGTCTGGCATGGCGGTCCCTCAAAGTTCTGTGTTTAGTCGAAGCTGGACCTCAAAAAAGGCGATTTTTGTGAATTCCGCAGATCGGCATAGAACCTGCTGACCCAAGATGTGCCGCCACGGAATGACATCAACGGCTCTTGGCTGGCGACGTACAACAACGAGCCTGTTTATTCGGTCGGGTCTCCAGCCGGAACCACGTGTGCCGGAATCCCATTACAACTATTGAGTAATTCGAAAGAGGAAAATCGTCATGGCAGTTTCAGGCGAAAAGATCATTGGGATCGATTTGGGCACCACGAACTCTGTTGTGTCGATCATGGAAGGTGGCGAGCCTCGCGTTATTGCGAACCAGGAGGGAAGCCGCACAACTCCCAGCGTCATCGCGTTTACGTCAAAAGGCGAAACGCTGGTCGGTGAACCAGCCAAGCGTCAGGCTGTGACGAATCCTTCGAACACGATTTATTCGATCAAGCGATTCATGGGACGTCGCCATCGGGAGGTAGAGTCTGAAGAAAAGCTGGTGCCATACAAGATTGTCGGTGGAGAAAACGACTACGTAAAGGTCGATGTCCACGGCAAAGACTACACACCTCCGGAAATCTCCGCCCTTGTTCTTCGGAAACTCAAAGAGGCTGCGGAAAACTATCTTGGGCACAAGGTTAACAAGGCTGTCATCACTGTCCCCGCCTACTTCAACGATGCGCAGCGACAGGCAACCAAGGACGCTGGCCAGATCGCCGGTCTGGAAGTCGCTCGAATCATCAACGAGCCCACAGCAGCTGCACTTGCCTACGGCCTGGACAAGAAACGTGAAGAAAAGATCTGCGTTTTTGACCTGGGCGGCGGCACATTTGACGTGTCCATTCTGGAAGTTGGCGATGAGCTTGTTGAAGTGCTCAGCACAAACGGTGACACTCACCTTGGTGGCGACGATTTTGATGAAGTGCTGATTGACTTCATCGCGAAAGAATTCCAGAAGGAACAGGGGATTGATCTTCGCAAAGATCCGATGGCTCTGCAGCGACTGCGTGAAGCAGCCGAAAAAGCCAAGAAAGAACTGTCATCTCAGCAAACGACTGATATCAATCTGCCCTTCATCACAGCGGACGCCAGCGGCGCGAAGCACCTGCAACTCAGCATCTCCCGAGGCAAGTTCGAACAACTGATCGATCCGCTTGTGGAGCGTTGTCGCCAGCCTGTGCTGAATGCCTTGAAGGACGCAAAACTCAAGCCCGGTGATATTCACGAAGTTGTGCTTGTCGGTGGTTCGATTCGAGTGCCCAAGGTTCACGCTCTTGTGAAAGAAATGTTCGGCAAGGAGCCTCATCAGGGTGTAAATCCTGACGAAGTCGTCTCACTGGGCGCGGCGATTCAGGGTGGCATCATCGGTGGCGATGTCAAGGACGTCGTCCTGCTGGACGTGACTCCGCTGTCGGTCGGCATTGAAACCGAAGGCGGCATCATGACTGTCCTCGTCGAGCGCAACACGACGATTCCAACCACGAAGACCGAAACGTTTTCAACTGCATCGGACAACCAGCCAGCCGTCACGGTGCGGGTGTTTCAGGGCGAACGCAAGATGGCGTCAGACAATCGCCTGCTGGACGAATTCAACCTGGATGGCATCCCACCCGCTCCGCGCGGCGTTCCTCAGATCGAAGTCAAATTCGACATTGACGTGAACGGCATCCTGAACGTGTCCGCCAAGGACAAGGCGAGCGGCAAAGAACACTCCGTGCAGATCAAGCAGTCCAGCGGTTTGTCTCCGGAAGAAATCGAGCGGATGCGCAAAGACGCGGAATCACACGCCGATGAAGACAAAAAGAAACAGGAACTGGCCGCCGCAAAGAACCAGGCGTCCGCGCTGGTTCATCAAACGGAAAAGACACTGAAGGAGCATGCCGATAAACTGGACGCCTCGTCGAAGTCGGCCGTTGAAGCATCCATGGAAAAAGTGAAAAAAGCCTCAGAAGGCACTGACGCCGCTGCAATCAAAACCGCCTGTGATGAACTCATGCAGGCTTCACAGGCACTGGCCCAGCACATGCACGCCGATAAGGCAGCTGCACCGGAAGGCGAAGCTGCCGGAGCCGCAAGCGGTGACGACGATGTCATTGATGCGGAGTTTGAAAAGAAGTAAACATCGGGCGGCTTTTTAGAGTCGCCTTTCGCTCCGAGGCTGTGAAAGAATTGCCGTGGAGCAGGTTTGCAACCTGCCCCACGATAAATTCACAGCCTCTCCGCGAAAGCAGCGTATTCGCAACTTTCGCAGAGCGAAAGGCGACACTTATTGTTCGCTCGATGCTATACGCTGTGCGGGATGCCCGACCCATCTCGGGGCGGGCAACCCTGACACTTCAAAGCCGCGATAGCGTCGTGACGGCGTGACCAACTCCCGGTGTTTCCGTCTGCCGAAAATGCGACCAGCGAGAACGCGGTATCAGGATTCAGTCAGTGGTTCATTTTCCTGGCTGTCTGCGGCGTATTCCTGATGTCTGGCAGTTCTGAAGAACCTGGGAATGCATCGCCACGTAACTCGCTACTGCGATCGACATCGAACCTGATTCGGAACGACTTCAAATCGCTCCGCAGATCCATATTCTGCTGACGGCCATCCAGTACTGTATATTGCCATCGACACGGATTGCAGGGACATAGTCGCATTGCTTTTGAAGGCCGACGGCGACGTGAATATCTGCAATTAGAGCGAGCGGAAAGGTTTCCTGAGAGAAACACTTCTTGCACTGTGCGGTTTTCTGAGGCCGTTACGATCTTGCACAACTCTTGATTGACGCGGGGGGCAATCGTTAGTGCCGTGGATGAAGAAGACAAGACGCCGTCAAACCGGTGCCGTGATTTGAAATGATGCTGTGCTCAGGAATGCAACATGCATTTCCAGTTGTATCACGCCGTCAATTGAAAGATGCTGATCGCACGGATGAAATCCACGATAGGGTAATTCCCTTTGTCTGAGGAGTGGGCAAATGCGTTTGATTTTGTCGTGCGTGTTGGTGTTTGCTTTCGGGCAGCATCTCCTGGCAGCTTCGGAGACTGCAGGACCTGTCATGGATGGCCCCGAAGGTCAGCTCGCGTTCGATGGGCTCACTGCCTTTTACGCGGGGAAAGGTGCGCCGGACGCCTCACAGGCGATGCGTGACCTGAACAGCACGGATGCCGACATTCGTGGCGTGGCAGGCAAGTATCTTCTCGCGTTGTTTCGGCAATCCATGGCTGACGAATCGGATGGCCGCAGCCAATTGCAACAGACTCCGTTCTGGGGCGGCGGCGGGAGATCACCAGCTCGCGACTTTCGTCGGCAGCTGGCCAGCGAGTTTTCCAGCGCGTCCGCCCATGACGCTCTCGGTGCGGCCTTATGGCTCGTGAATGAAAACCCTGACGCGCAGAATGCCATTCACGGAAGTCAAGTTCTGTGTCGCATTCGGTCGCCTCGTTCGGAAGATCTGTTTCAGGAGATTCTGACCCGACCACATCCGTGCCCTGGTGTTCTTGAGAACGTGCTCGACGAAGTTGGGGAGCGTAAGCTGACTGAACTGCGGACCGCAGTGGAGACGTTATTCAATCATTTTCGTTCTGCGGTTCGCGATGCCGCACGCAAGACGGCGGCATTGCTGGGAACCACAGAGTTTTCTGACTTCGATCCGAGTAAGGCATTGACACCGTGGCTTGACGAACAGATTCATCAAATCGACTCGATGGTCATGACAAAGATTTCGGAGAAAGCGAGCTGGATACGAGTCGGGCAAATCAACGACGATCAGCATCGAGAATTCCACCACGAGGCAACAGAAACATTCGGTTGGCTTCTGTCTGAAGATGAATCAAGTATTCACGTCCTAACATGGCACAATCAGGAAGCTGAATTTCAAAAGGCGAGCGTAAAAACAGCACCGGTAGAACTTGCGGATACAGCAAAGATGCTCGCCAGACAGAGATACGAAAGGCCCTTTCAATCCCTTTCTGTTCAAGGCGACCTGACCGGGCAGTTTGAACCAAACTTTGAGAAGGCAGCAGAAAACGCAGTCGATCTCAAGCTGACCGACGCCTACCCGATCCTGACTCGCCGCATTCAGGAGTTTTCAAACTATGAAGGCAGCATCGTGGAAATCTGTTCCAGACTGAACATGCCCGCATCGGCAGTGGAGGCTCGTAGCTGGATCTTGTCACCTCGGGAAGCCACTCAATTCTGGGGAGCATTGATTCTTCTTAAACATGGTGACGTGGCTGCCGCTGAAGGACTGGAGACTGTCGAGCGAATCCTTGCCGACGATAATGGCACGAATTATTACAGTCGGGCTATTGGAGCATTGTTGGCGTTAGGCTCGGAGCGGTCATCGAAGCGTTGGCAAGCCGTTACTGTTTGCCTTCGGTGCGTTTGGACCACCACGGCAGGCCAACTCCGCCGTCCATGGTGAGCGTGGTGCCGGTCATGTAGGACGCTTCTTCGCTGAGTGTGAAGCAGACGCCGTGGGCCATTTCGTCAGCGGATCCCATGCGGCCCATCGGCAACCCTTCCGCCCCCTCTTTCAACTGCTCGTCCGTGAAAAACTTTCGCTCCCCAGGCGTATCGATCCAGCCGGGATGAAACACGTTGACGCGAATGCCAAATTTGACGAGTTCAATGGCTGCGGTCCGCGCCATGTGGTCGATTGCGGCCTTCGACATGTTGTAGGCCATGGCGGTCGGAATCGGGATGATCGAATGCGGTGAACTGACAACCGTCATGGCACCTCCCTTGCCCTGCCGCAACATCTGCTGAGCGGACGCGCGGACACCATGCAACGCTCCCCACATGCTGACATCGATTGTGCGTCGAAAGCCCTCCATGTCTGCTTCAACCATGAGCTGTCGATCGCTGTAGACCGCGTTGGAAACGAACAGGTCGAGACTTCCAAAGGCGTCCACCGTCTGCTGAACCATATCTTCGACGGCTTTCAGATCGGACACGTCGCAGGCGACAACAATCGCCTTGCGTCCCATTTCGCGAATCTCCTTCGCGACCTCTTCCGCCTTATCTCTACTGGCGCTACAGTTGATGGTCACATTCGCCCCGCCGCGCGCCAGTGCCACAGCAATAGCGCGGCCAATGCCCTTTGAGGAACCAGTGACGAGCGCGTTCTTGCCTGTGAAGCTGTAGTCCATGAGCGGAATTCAATGACAGAAAAACGGTTTGCGATTGAATGGAATTGCGACCGCGAGCAAAAGTGGCCGACACGATCAGAGAATCATCGTGATGACACGAGACTGCGTCAATCGTCAGTGAATGTGGTCTGCCACAAACTGGAATGCCAACGGACACCACGTTTGAAGGA
>JBBQSE010000218.1:0-12982 GCA_038214195.1 Planctomycetales bacterium | reverse complement strand
TTCGGCAGATTCCGCCGAAGTGTGCGCTCCCCCTGACTCGTCATCGTCTGAATCCGGCGTTTACCGTGCTGACCGATGTTCCTCAGTGAATTGAATGCGGGCACAATTCCCTGCATTCTCAGGTTTATTCCTTACTGAGTGGTGATTCGCCATGCGCGTGCTGCTATTTGAAGATTCGAACGCAGAGAACCTGACTCCGTTGGCCCTGCTGCGTCCGGTATTTGAGTTGATTTGTGGCCGGGAATCCCTGCGGCGGCGGCTGCAACGCTGGTTTCCGAATGCTGAGTTTGGTGCCTGGATCAGGCCGTGGCTCGTCGATGCGTATGCCGAAGAGCAGCCACAGGTGACGGTCAATCAACTGGACTGGGTGCGACAGGGTGACGTTCTGCTGGTCAACGGTCGCTGGTTGCCGGAGCGACGACTCACGGCGCAGGATTTTGCGACCCATCACGCGGGGTTTGTTGATGGCAAGCCAGC
The DNA here is from genome assembly GCA_038214195.1 of Planctomycetales bacterium. GTDB lineage: Bacteria > Planctomycetota > Planctomycetia > Planctomycetales > Planctomycetaceae > SXXK01. Next base: position 12,505 of record JBBQSE010000218.1, on the reverse strand, counting down.
GTGGATGCTGATTCCCGGTGATGAACTCGCGGAACTGCTGCAGGGCGATCCGACGACGGCACTCGGTCAATACGCCATCACTCAGCGAGCCCTTCCCACACACGGAGGCTGGATCCGATACCCGTGGGATCTGATCTGCCGAAACGCGGCGCAGTTGATCCGTGACTTCGCGGACGAAGGAGTTTCGCAGTGTCCAAAGTTTGAACACGTGCAGGTGCTCGGTGATCCGGCGGACGTCTACATTGCCGCTCAGGCGGAAATTGACCCGTACGTTGTCGTCGATGCCCGCTCCGGGCCGGTTTCGATTGATCGTGAGGCGAAGATTCAATCGTTTACACGAATTGAAGGTCCGTGCCACATTGGCCGCGGTTCGCAGATCTTTCGCGCACTTATCCGCAAAGGAACGACCATTGGAGAACACTGCCGGGTCGGCGGCGAAGTTGAAGAATCGATTATGCATGCTTACGTCAACAAGTACCACGAAGGATTTCTCGGCCACAGCTATGTCTGTCCGTGGGTCAACATCGGCGCGATGTCGTGTACATCGGACCTGAAGAATGACTACAGCCCGGTGAAGGTGCCACTGCAGGGGCAGATGGTCGATTCCGGGATGAACAAGGTCGGATCATTCATCGGCGACCACGCCAAGACGGCGATGGACAGTATGTTCAACACGGGATCATCTGTCGGAGTCATGGCGATGGTGATTCCGGGAGGCCGTCTGTTGCCGCGTCACATCCCTTCGTTCAGCAGCGTCTCGTTCGGAAATCTCGCCTGCGACTGGCCGCTGAATGCCGCGATTGAAACGGCTCAGTCGATGATGAGTCGTCGAGGCCAGTCGCTGACGCTTAAGGCCGAACGGTTACTCCGCATCGTGCATCATCGCACCGAACAGGAACGCCAGGCGGCGCTGCGCCGCGCGAATGACTTGCAGGCCGTTCGCTGACAACGATTCACGTAAGTCCCGCGAAAATCCGGCTGCCAATCCGGACCATCGTCGCGCCTTCTTCGATTGCCGGGACAAAGTCGCCGCTCATGCCCATCGACAAATGTGCCAGTTCCAAACCGGCGTTGCAACTTGCGGCCGTTTGTTGCAATTCATCACGCAACAATCGCAGCGCTCGAAAGACAGGACGAGCGTCCTCCGCATCGTCGGACGCCGCCGCCATTGTCATGAAACCGTCGATCTGCACTGCGTCCGCATAGCACACGATTTGTGACCAGTCCTGTCGCAGTTGTTCGACTTCAAAACCAGACTTACTGGACTCGTCCGACAAGTTGACCTCAATTAGCACGCGGGGACGCAGTTGCAACTCCTTCGCGACGTATGCCACACGTTCGAGCAATCGGAGAGAATCGATGGAGTGGATCACCGTCGCGTGCTGCAGGGCGAGCTTCACTTTATTGCGTTGAAGCTGTCCAATCAGATGCCACTCCATCTTCGGTAACAAAGCCTGTCGTTCGGCCAGTTGCTGCGGTCGATTTTCTCCAAACATCTGATGCAGTTGGCTGAGTGATTCTACCCACGCCCATTCCGCGTACTTCGTCACAGCGAGCAAACGCACGTCACTGGGAGATCGTCCGCTCCGGAGACAGGCGGACTTGATCTGACAGTGAATCGTGTCAAGGTTCTGCCTCAGAAGATCATGAATCGTCATGGCCATGAATTTAGTTTTACTGTGAAGGTCTGTTCGTTGCTTTAAGTGACTATGGTAATTGTGCATCTGGAGTTTGGAACTGTTCAGGAGGACTTGTTTGGGACCTTGAACGAAAGAACACGCAGTCGACCGCGAACCTCAGTGGGTTTGCTTTCCTCCATCGATCAGCGATAATTGCGGCTCTGACTGTCCCCTCAAGCCTGCTAAACGAGTTAATGAAGGAGATGATTATGCGTCTGAAGCTGTTGTCTGTGGCGGTGTTAATCGTGTTGCCGACCTCGATGTCTGTTCGGGCGGCGGATATCTGGGGTCTGAATCCAGGTACGCCGGAAATGAAATCGGCGACGACACTCGCGTTTGGCCCTGAGGACATTCTATTCGTGGGTGATGCCAAAGCCGCGACGGTGTTCGCAATCGCAACCGGTGATAAGGAAGGTGACGCGGCAGCTGCCTCGATTAACATCGAGAACCTGCCAAAGGCGATTGGAGATGTACTGAATGCGAAAGATATTGTGATCAATGATCTGGCAGTGAATCCTCGCACAGGCTCCGCATTCGTCGCAGTCGCCGCAGACGACAAAGCCGCACTCGTGAAAATTGACGGCGCGGGAAAGATCACCTCGCTGCCGCTGAACAGCGTCAAGTTTGCGAAAGTCGAACTGGCCGACGCGCCGGAAGACAAAATTGTCACTCAGGGTCGCCGTGTGACAAATCGTCGGATGGATTCCATCACGGACATTGCCTTCTTTGAAAACAAAGTTCTGGTCTCCGGCCTGAGTGACTCTCAAAGCCCCTCGACGGTGCGCGAACTGAATTTCCCATTCACTGCGTCTGACAAAGGCATGGCGATTGAGATCTATCACGCCGCGCATGGAAAGTCGGAAGACGGCTCGGCAATGCGGACATTTGTACCGATGATGATTGATGGTGAACCCAGTTTGCTGGGCGCTTACGTCTGCACGCCGCTGGTCAGGATTCCGATAAAAGACTTGGAGTCGGCCGGCGAAAAAGTCAAAGCCACGACCGTTGCGGAACTTGGCAACATGAACCGCCCGCTGGACATGATTGCCTATGAAAAAGACGGCGAGTCGTTTTTGCTTCTGAGCAACAGCGCACGGGGTGTGATGAAGATTACCACAGCTGGCCTGAAGGAAAACAAAGGGCTTACCCAACCCGTCCGCGACGGCGGAAAGGCCGGCCAGAACTATGTGAACGTCGATTCTATGGCCGGGGTTATTCAGATGGACAAACTGAATGATCACGCAGCGTTGATTCTGGTGCATCCGGACAACGGCACTCAGAATCTGCAGACCGTGCCGCTGCCATAAACGTCAACTGCATGAATGATGATCGAATCTGAAGCCCGGCTTTTTTAAAAAGCCGGGCTTCTTTCGTGGAGTGCCGTTCCGCGATCGCCCTGCCTCTGATTCGTCATGACGGACAGGACTTATCGTGAGACTTTTCCGCATGACCGTTACACGTTGCCCGAAAGACTGAGCTAGTCTGACTGCATTTGTGGATTTCAGGCAACATTTCGGCGCGATCCTTCCGTCACGATCGCAATTGGTGACCTATTTTCCAGAAGGGACATAAGCCGGAGATTGTTTCATATCACCTCGAATTCGGCTGGCCCCCACCCGATACGTCTGAAACGACCTGGAGAGAATGTACATGATCGCCCCTCTGAAACCATCGCGACAATCATCGAGTGATTTCGAAACACTCAAGTCACACATTCACAACAAACTGGTTGAAAAACTGGACCTGACGCGTCTGTCGGAACTCGAGGGTGATTCCCTGCGACGCGAGATTCGCGTCGTTGTCGAACACCTTTGCGACACGGAAAACCCGCTGCTGAACCGATCAGAACGGGAACGACTGGTCGAAGAAGTTCTGGACGAAGCGTTCGGCTTCGGGCCGCTGGAACTGCTGCTCAAGGAAGAGGGCGTCGCGGACATTATGATTAACGGTCCGAAGAATGTGTTCCTAGAAAAAAATGGCCGGATCATCAAGTCAGACGTCACGTTCCGTGACAACGATCACCTGTTGCAGATTCTGGACCGCATTGTGTCTCGCGTCGGTCGTCGTATCGATGAAACGTCGCCGATGGTGGACGCTCGACTGCCGGATGGTTCGCGTCTGAACGCCATCATTCCGCCTCTGGCACTTGACGGTCCCTCACTGACAATTCGTCGGTTCGGAGCCAACCCACTCACTCTGGAAGACCTGCTCAAGTTCGGCGCGTTTACGCCGGAGATGGTCATGTTTCTGGAAGGAGCAATGAAAGCCCGACTGAACATTATCATCAGTGGTGGTACAGGTTCTGGAAAGACGACGCTGCTGAACACGCTGTCCAGTTTCATTTCCAACGAAAATCGAATTATTACGATTGAAGACGCGGCGGAACTTCAGTTACAGCAGGAGCACGTGCTGCGTCTGGAATCCCGTCCGGCCAATATCGAAGGCAAAGGCCGCGTGACGGCGACTGACCTGGTGAAGAACGCGCTGCGTATGCGTCCGGACCGCATCATCATCGGCGAATGCCGCGGCGGCGAGACGCTTGACATGCTCCAGGCAATGAACACGGGCCATGATGGCTCGATGACGACGGTGCATGCCAACAACCCCCGCGACGCAATCTCCCGTATTGAAACGCTTGTGAATATGTCCGGCTGCGATCTGCCGCTTTCGGCGGTTCGCAAGCAGATTGCTTCAGCTGTACATCTGATTATTCAGGCCAGTCGTCTGCAGGGTGGACCGCGAAAGGTGACCTACATCACGGAAATCGTCGGCATGGAAGGCGACACCATCGTGATGCAGGACATCTTCAAGTTTCAGCAGCAGGGAATTGGCGAAAACGGCAAAGCGTTTGGGCACTTCGAGTCCACTGGAGTACGACCGAAGTGCATTGAACATCTGGAATCTGGCGGGGTTCGACTGCCCAACGGGTTGTTTGCTCAACGCGTGATGCGATCACCATAGTTATTTACGGCGGCTTTTGGTCACTCTTCGATTGTCATTCCTCAACGTGAGGCGAAATATGGATCCTAACCTGATCATCATGATTGCAGCGTTCGTGGGAGTCATTGCGCTGGTCATCGGGCTTTCTCAGGTTTTTCAGGGGAAGACCGACTCGACTCTGGAAGCTCGCCTGGCGGCCTTCACGGGTGCCGCCCAGCCTTCCCGAAAGGAAGTCACTGATCAACTTATGCGCGACGGTATGACTACGGCGCAGGGATTCCTGGGCGGTATGGTTCTGCGATTTGGAAAACTGCCGATGTTTTTTCGGCAGGCCAATTCACCGATTAAAGTCGAACATTTCCTGTTGCTCTGCGCCGGAGCGGCAGGTGTCTTAGCTCTGCTTGCCATCGTCGTGCGTTCTCCTGCTCCTCTGATTCCTGTCGCTGCAGTACTAGGGTTCTGTGGACCGTGGCTCTGGTTGTGGTGGCGCCGACGCGCACGGTTTGCCAAATTTGAAAAGCAACTACCCGATGCGTTGGAACTGATGTCCCGCGCACTGCGTTCCGGGCACAGTCTGTCATCCGGTTTAAGTGTTGTATCGACGGAAATGCCAGCGCCGATTTCTGTCGAATTCCGCAACGTTTACGACGAGCAGAATCTTGGGATTTCCATGGAACAGGCGTTGCGAAATATGCTGGTCCGAGTTCCCAACATGGACCTGCAGTTCTTTGTCACCGCGGTGGCCATTCAGCGCCAGGCGGGCGGTGACCTCGCGGAGATTCTCAACAAGATCAGCTACATCGTACGGGAACGATTCAAGATTTTGGGTCAGGTGAAAGCCCTGACCGGGGAAGGCCGCATCAGCGGCGTCGTGCTGATGGGGTTGCCAATTGTTCTTTTCTTCGCTGTCTACTATCTCAACCCCGACTATGTGATGCTGCTGTTCAATCGTGAGATCGGTCGAAAAATGATCACGGTGGCTGTCATCATGCAGATCATTGGCGCGGTTGTGATTAAGAAGATCGTCGATATTAAAGTCTGATCACGCCGTCACGAATTTCGTTGGACCCACTCTGTAACTTCCTGCACATTCCATCGAGCGACTGTTATGGATCTTGAAACACTATTGCCAATCATGGCGTTCGTCGCCATTACCACAGGCCTGTGGGGCGTCTGGACGCTGTTTAACAAGAAATCGTCACGCGCTGCGGAACGGCTTGAAGAATGGCGGGATCCGTTTGCGCGGCAAAAACGCGAATCAGGTGCGGGAGGCGGGGGAGCGTCCGTCGGATCCATCTTCGAAAAAGCCGCGCCAGCACTCTCGAAAGCGCTGGGTTCGAAGAGCGAACTGGAACAGAGTAATCTAAAAATCCGCCTCGCCAATGCCGGCTTCATCAGGCCTGAGGCATCACGCAACTTTCTTGCCATTAAGATGGTCAGTCTTGGGCTTGGACTGTTCCTTGGAGCGACCTACGGATTTACCACCGCCGGATTCTCAAAGGACTCATGGATGTCTCTCGTCATTGGCGGCGGCATGGGATTTTATATCCCCGAACTTGTACTCACTCTCATGAAGATGTCTCGTCAACAGAAGATCTTCATGCAGCTTCCCGATGCACTTGACTTGCTGGTCGTCTGTGTGGAAGCGGGACTCGGGCTTGACGCGGGCATGCGTCGTGTGTCAGAGGAACTTGTCACCGGGGCTCCGGAAGTTTGCTCTGAAATGGCCACGGCAAATATGCAGTTGCAAATGGGTAAGGCACGACGTGAGGTGTTGCACGATCTTGGAATTCGTACCGGCGTGGACGACATGCGGGCTCTTGCTGCGATTCTGATTCAGGCTGACCGATTTGGCTCATCGATTGCTCAGGCTCTTCGCGTCCAGTCAGACTCGATGCGCGTGAAACGTCGTCAAATGGCCGAAGAAAAAGCGGCGAAGACCGCTGTAAAGATGATTTTTCCGCTGGTTCTGTTCATTTTTCCGGGGATTTTCGTCGTCCTTGTTGGTCCGGCGGCCATTCAGTTGATGGAAAACATGCTCAATAACTGATCCGCACTTTGTTAACCTGCCCGATTGAATGCGGTTGTTCCGAACTCAGGCGTCATAGAGCGAGTCTGCGGTTGCCGAATCAGTGATCGTTTCGACACAACAATCGTGCCGTTGACGAATCCTCAGTAATCGGCGAACACTCCCATCCGACTCGCCCTGGCAAGGAAAATGGTGTGGTTCAATTTCGGAGCAGGAAAGTGCTGACCGCTTCTGCAATTGTGATGCTGATTTTAGTTGTCGGAACAGCGGGGCTGTTTCTGCTCAGCTTCACTGCGCAGCGGCCTGCGAACCTGGGCGTGCGCAATGGACAGCTTTCCGCATGCCCGGATTCACCCAACTGTGTCTCCACTCAGACTGAAGATCGTGAACACTGGATTGCTCCTTTCTCTTATGAGCAGGATCCGGATACCGTGATCGACACACTGGAAGATATTATCACGCAGTTGCCGGGCACTCAGGTGATCGAAAAATCTCCGCATTATCTGTATGTGGAGTTTCGCAGTTCCTTCTTCCGCTTTGTCGATGATGTGGAATTCAGTGTGGAACGTGAATCACGCCGTATCCATTTCCGCTCGGCGTCGCGAGTCGGCCATTCAGACATGGGTGCCAACCGGACACGCATGGAACTGATTCGCAGCCTGTTTCAGAAAACTCAGTCCGCTCAGGCGCGGGCGACGAGCATGACACCCGCGTCGAACAAAAAATCCGTGCTGGCACCTGGTCAACTCTGATTTGATCGCCACGGTTCGCATCTTCCACCGCTTCCGTGACATTCTTTTCAAAGTCGCGGAGAACGGTTTTTCTGCGGCATGATGGCTTTCCACGAATGGAATTTGGGTGGCATTGGAGCGATACTGCACCCGCGACGCGATCTCCCGTTGCTTTTCGCTGATCGCCCTCATTGTCCATTTTGCAGACACTCAGAAAGCTTGACCATGAAAGTGCCGTCTTTTTCTGCGACGCATCGCTCACAAACAATCGCCGTCCTGCTGGCATTTTCGATCGCGTCGCACGTCTTTGCTCAGGAAGTAAAACCTCCGACCGAAGACGACTACTATCCGATCACGCGCTTTGCCATCCCGAAAGGCATCGTCCTCGAAGCCGGAGCGATTGAACCTATGCCCGATGGCACACTGGCGTACGCAACGCGTCGCGGAGACATTTACCGTGTTTCGAACGCATGGGGTGAAGATCCATCGGCGGCGAAATTCGAGTTGTACGCGCAGGGGATGCACGAGATCCTGGGGCTGAGCTACAAAGACGGCTGGCTCTATGCGACGCAGCGCTGCGAAGTGACTCGACTGCGAGACACCGACAACGATGGCAGGGCCGATGAGTTCGAAACCTTCAACGATGACTGGAGTATCAACGGCGACTACCACGAATACGCCTTCGGGTCGCCGTTCGACAAAGAAGGCAACATGTGGGTCGTCCTGTGTCTGACAGGTTCCTTTGGAAGCGATTGCCCGTGGCGCGGCTGGGCGTTGCGAATTGACTCGAACGGCCAAATGACTCCCACCTGCAGCGGCATTCGTTCTCCCGGCGGAATCGGTTTCAACGCGGAAGGCGATGTTTTTTATACCGACAATCAGGGACCGTGGAACGGCACCTGCAGTCTCAAGTGGCTGCGGCCTGGCTCGTTTCAGGGACACCCCGGAGGCAATCGGTGGTTCTCATTGACAAAGGCTGGAAAAGATTCCGCCCCTCTGGAACCCAAAAGCGGCAGTCGCATCATGACCGAAGCCGATCGGATCCCGGAGTTCGAACCGCCCGTGATTCTGTTCCCCTACCAGAAAATGGGACAAAGCGCGAGTGGCATTGCCTGCGATGTGACTCAGGGCAAATTCGGACCGTTTGCGAATCAGCTGTTCGTTGGCGATGTCACTCACAGCACGGTCATGCGTTGCTATCTCGAAAAAGTCAAAGGCCACTATCAGGGAGCCTGTTTCCCATTTCGCGAAGGCATTGGTTCCGGAACTCTGGCTCTGAAAATGACCGCAGACGGTTCGATGTTCGTCGGCGGCACCAACCGTGGCTGGGGCTCACGCGGCACAAAACCGTTTTCTTTGGAACGCCTTCGCTGGAGTGGAAAAGTTCCGTTCGAGATTCAGGAAATGCGCGTCCAGCCCGACGGCTTTGAACTCAAATTCACCGAGCCCGTTGATCCCGAGATCGCTCGAAAGCCCGAAACCTGGACGATGGAAACGTACTGCTACATTTTCCAGTCGTCCTATGGCAGTCCGGAAGTCGATCACACGAAACCCACAATCACTCAGGTCAAAGTCGCCGCCGACGGCCTGTCAGTCCGACTAACCATCGATGGCCTCCAGCGCGGACACGTGCATGAACTTCACGCTGATGGATTGAGATCGACCTCTGGCATTCCCTTGCTGCACCCCGTCGCATACTACACGCTGAACTACATCCCCTGATATTCAACTGAATCCAAGTAGGTCAGGCTCTGCCTGACATCATGCCTGCCGCTCCCTTGCACCTTTGCGCCCCTGCGCCTTTGCGTTAAAAACGCGATTCCTTCAAACACGGACTATGCGTTGTCCTGATTCGGTTTTTTAACGCAAAGGCGCGAAGGCGCAAGGGCGCAAAGAAGAGGCACAGATCGTAGCTGTACCGCAGCAGACTGCGGAGACACACCAGTTTTCCGTCCGCCTGTTGGAGGTATTCCATGCGGGACTTTCCGCGGACTTGATTCGTCATCAGGATCAGCTCTTCGAACTCGCTGTGAAAGACACAGCAGACGGATACGTCAGCCTCTGCCCGACGTCGTGCCTGAACTGCCGCTCCCTTTGCATCTTTGCGCCTCTGCACCTTTGCGTTAAAAACTCGATTCCCTCAACACGGACTATGGGTTGTCTTGATTCGGTTTTTCAACGCAAAGGCGCAAGGGCGCAAAGAAAAGGCACAGATCGTAGCTGTGCCGGAGGTTTTTCGGAAATCGTTGCGTGTGGCGGAGCAGCCACAGGATGAAATCATGAGTTTTCACGAACAGCGACGTTTCAGTGAAGGCAGAGGGACAGAGATTCAGAGGACAGAGACCAGAATCACAGCGTACGAATCGCAGGATGACTGGGAAGAAACTCACTCAGCAACCAAACGAAAACCAACGAGGAAGTGGCGCCTGACGGGCGTGTAGGAGGTGCGGGACGAGGAACGCGCGACGATAGCGCTGCTGAACCACGAGCCGCCCCGCAAAACACGAGACGACCCGGAGGAAGGGCCTTGAGGATCGGTTGCTGGACTGCTCGCATAATACTCTTTTTCGTACCAGTCGTCGCACCATTCGTAGACGTTTCCCGCCGGATCGCAAAGTCCCCACACATTCGGTTTGTACGAACCAACTGGCACAGTCACCTGTTTGTACGGTCCCTTAGTGCTGGTTCCGAACGGATTATTTCCATCCACATTCGCTTCCGAGCCATTGCACGAATCGCCCCACGGATACGCTGTTGTGGTGCCAGCTCGCGCCATGTATTCCCATTCGGCTTCTGTGGGCAGCCGATAGGTAAATGCCCGATCCACTTTGGAGCACCAGTCACTAAAAGCTTTCGCTCCATGCCAGGAAACATAAACCATTGGCTGATCCACAGATTTTCCAAAGCCAGTGCTGGTATTGAGTTCGAACTTGCCGCCGGATTTCCGGATGGGACAATCCGAATTCGAAAGATCAATCCATTCGTCGTTCAACGTCACACCGGGTGAATTGAGCCACGTAAGGATTTGCCCGATTGTGACCTCGTATTTGCCAGCGTAAAACGGTTTCGAGATTGTTTTCTCTCGGACTGGCTTTTCGTTGTCGTATTCCGTCGAGCCCATCTGGAATTTCCCCGGACTGATGGGGACGACCTCGATATCAGCGGCGCTCGGTAATTTACCGTCGGCGCGCCGACAGGCAAACTCCGCTTTGCGACGTTCCGCGACCAGTTCTTCAACCTGACCCCGACACAACCCGATAAGTTCACTGGCGGACGGTGCCGATTTACCGGCGTGCCGCGTATGCGGCAAAGCCAGCTTACTCTGCTGGGATTTGTTCGTATCCGCCAGTTGCACTTTCAACGGTCGCAGTTCTTTCAGTTCGGTGTCGGTCGTGGTTGCTGACCTACTGAGCCGATCACGTTCTTTCGTGAGTTCCGCAGCCTTTGCCAGTGCGGCCTGGCGTTCGCCATTGGTCGTCGCGAGTTGTGTGCCAGGGTCATTGATTTGTTGTTTCAACGAGTCGATTTGCTGAGCGAGATCTGCCCTTTCGGTCTCCAGCCGGGCAAGGGAATCCGCGTCGGATTCAAGGAGCGTTGCCTTTTCCTCGCCGGTAAGTTCTGCCTGCAGGACGCGTTCCAGATCTTCCACGGCACCGGAATAACTCAGACGCGCAGTGGTCCAGTCACCGGAGTTCCGGCCGTCTTCGCCTTCCTTTCCACGGCGCAGGATCGCGGCAAGCGACGGTGCGTCCGTGAGTCGAGCCGGGATGTGCGACTTCTGCCGCAGCCATGTTTGCCGTGCCGTGTCTGTCTTCATCGCTTCAACATTGCCGCGCTGAAGTTGTCCAACGTCAGCGAGCAGTGTCGCCAGATCTTTCTCAGCCTGTTGCGTGTTGCCGACTTCAAGCAAAGCCACGATCGCTTTGTGCCGTTGGCCCAGTGCTTTCTGCTGCTGATCAATGACGTCCGATTCAGTGTGCCATGGAGTTTCGGTGAGTGTCGTACCGACGGGATTCAGCAGATCACGTAGACGTTTGACGTCGCGGTCAATGTCCTGAGCATCGGCCAGCAGCTGCAATGCTCTCCGGAGATCCACGATGGATTCCGCGACGTTCTTACTCTGAGCGGCCGTTCGCAGTTCGTCAGCCTGCCTGAGCGCTTCCTCACTGGCCGGGTTCGTCGTTGTCCGTTGTTGAGCGACGGGCCGACGTGACGCGAACTTTTCCAGCAGCGTCTGCCGCCGGGCGTCCTGGAATTTCCCCCATGTGATCCACAAAGGAAGTCCAAGGCAGAGAGCTATGGTGAGGCACCACAGAACAACGCCGCGCCGATACCGCGCCTGATCACGCTGCCGATGCACGGCATCAAACATGCCGACCATGCCAGCGGCGGACCAGTTGTCTTTGTGTTGTGCTGATTGTTCTTTGGTCATGTGCTGCATCCCATTCACTGATGTTGTTGCGTCGTGTCGTGTTTTTTAACGCAAAGGCGCTAAGGCGCAAGGGCGCAAAGGTGAGCTGCAGACCTGCTGCAGAATTTTCACTGATGCGATTCCTTTGCATCTTTGCGCCCTTGCGCCTTTGCGTTAAAAACTTCCCTATACCGTCAATCGCTGAGTCCGTTCACGACGCGATGAATTCCGTTCTTGACCAGTTCCTCACCGAAGTTGACCACCAGGCCGAGTTTCAGATTGAGCAGTCTCAGGTACGTCAGCATCTGGACATTAAAGATCTTGTGGTATTCCGTGGTCGCCTTGCATTCGACGAGTACAAGCCCGTTGACCCGAATATCAAATCTCAGCGGCGTGGCAAGGACATGGCCCTTGTAAGTTATTGGTACGGCTTGCTGTCGTTCGACCTGAAGCCCTTGATCCGCAAGTTCCCAGCACATTGCTTCCTCGTAAACGCTTTCCAGCAAACCCGGTCCGCCAATGGTTCGATGGACCTCAATCGCGCACGTTACAATGATTCGGCTCAGTTCGTTTTCTGTCATGGGTATTCTCCGAAGGGGTTTTAACGCAAAGATGCCAAGGCGCAAGGGCGCAAAGGTGGACCGAGGATACAATGAGACCTGCTGTTTCTCCGACATATCACGGTAGAAAAAACGGCAAATTTCTATTGAAAACG